>JAJFKD010000054.1 GCA_021773405.1 Porticoccus sp. | reverse complement strand
ACCCAGGCCCACCATCAATCCAGATTTTGTGGGTACCGTTGGATTCAACCGCTTATATTCTTGTAGTAACTTGAGAGACCACTTGTAGTTGGCACCAGGGCGAGCTTCGCGATACAGGCGTGGAATTGTTTCCATATTGTGATTAAACACATCGGGTGGCGTGGCGGTGAGAATTTCCAATGCTGGTTCCATACGGCCACGAAAATCTGGTACCAACACCTCAACCTTTAAATTTGGGCTTAATTGTTTGGACTCTCTAATACAATCGGCAAAATGCTGGGCACCCCCATCACGCAGATCATCCCGATCAACAGATGTAATCACCACATAGCGAAGTTGCATTTCATGGATGGCTTGTGCCAAGCCTTTTGGCTCTTCTGGATCTAATGGATTGGGCTTACCGTGGCCGACATCGCAAAAGGGACAGCGACGAGTACAGATTTCACCCATGATCATAAAAGTGGCCGTGCCATGACTAAAGCACTCACTGAGGTTTGGGCAGGCGGCTTCTTCACAGACAGTCGCCAGCTTGTTCTTACGTAGAATATCTTTGATTTCCTGAACTTTGGGTGACGATGAGATACGGATTCTCATCCAGTCTGGCTTGCGCTGGATTTCTTCTGTGGGTATTACTTTGACCGGGATACGTTCCACTTTATCAGCACTGCGCAGCTTTTCTCCCTGTTTAAGCCGGGTGGTACGAGTGGGTGGAATTAGATCAGAATCTGCCATGTATAACTTTTACTCTAAGTAACGTAGATAAATTTCTGAGGGTGCATTGTTTAATTAATGTAGTGTTTAATTAGTTTGCTGATAGATTAAAGTCTTGCTAGCAAGGCTGACTTCATTCAGAAGGTAATTCTTTCAGAAAATCACTTCTTCAGACAACTATTTTTCAGAAATAGGAATACCAGACTTCACTCAATGCTATTTGTATTTAACACAATGGTTATTATAACCCAGTTTGGCTGTCAGGATTTTAGCGAGATGTTCAGCAACATCAGCCAGAGCAGCTGGGCTGTCCAACAGGTCATTCATCTGCGTCATTTCAACGCCCAGACCACAAGGATTGATTCGCTGCCAGGGGCTTAAATCCATATCCACGTTAAAATTAAGACCGTGATAACTACAACCACGACGAACTCTAAGGCCAAGAGAGCCTATTTTGGCACCTGATTTTTCACCACTTTGTACATACACGCCCGGAGCATCGGGCCTTGGCGCTGCATCAATACCCCAGTGTGCCAATGTTTCTACCAGTGATAGTTCGATAAGATCCACTAAATCCCGTACACCAATGCCCAATCGACGCATATCTATCATCAAGTAACCCGTAATCTGCCCCGGGCCATGATAGGTAACATGGCCGCCTCTATCACTCTGCACCACAGGAATATCGCCAGGTTCTAGAATATATTCCTCTTTACCCGCCTGCCCTTGGGTAAAAACAGGCTCATGCTCTAACAACCAGATTTCATCAGAGGATGTTTCATCACGGTTATCGGTAAAGGACTTCATCGCCTCAAACGTGTCAAGGTAAGGGCGACAACCCAAATATCGTACGATTAGAGGAAGATCGGGAGCTGCCATTTGAATGTTAAAGAATCATGCTAGGTTAGAGAACAATTTGTACCAGTGGACTCACCTTTAAATCAGCAAAAATTGCCTGAAGCTGTGGCTCTCCAGTAGCAATAATAGTGACCGTGATGGCCTGAAAATTACCGTTACGGCTATCCCTAATGGTAATTCGTGTTTGATCAAACCCTGGGGAGTGAGACTCCATGACCTCTAATACAAACGTATGCAGCTCATTTCCAGCCTTACCCACAACCTTAATGGGGTAATCACAGGGAAATTCAATTTTTGGTGCTTCAGAGTCCGTATTAGACTTTTCTGAACCGGACATATCTGAGCTGGGCTTATCTGAACTAGCCATTAACTAAACAACCCTTTAAAGAACAAGGAAATAAAATCCCAAAGACGAGCAAATAAGCCCGCTTCTTCAACAGCATGGTCTGCTACAAGAGGCAGATCCAATACTGATTTTCCTTCATAGCTCACTGATAACCGACCCAATTCCTGCTTATCCAACAACGGTGCTTTAATAATATCGTCGACCAAAATTTTGGCATCGAGATCTTCTTTGGCACCTCGAGGGATGGTGACATATACATCTTCGGGGACAATCAAATTAACGCTGTTTTCTTTGCCATACCAAACCGGTGTATTTTCCTGAATCACGTCACCGGCTGAATAAACTTTGCCGGTTTCGTAATAACGAAAGCCATAGGCCAATAATTTTTGTGATTCCTGCGCACGAGCTGATTCACTTCTAGTTCCCATCACCACGGAAACCAACCGCATACCTTTTCGTACAGCGGAAGCAACTAAACAATAACCCGCTTCTTCTGTATGGCCAGTCTTTAAACCATCAACAGAACTATCGCGCCATAACAGACGGTTTCGGTTGGGTTGATTGATTCCGTTATATTCAAAATACTTTTCAGAATAAATACCGTAGTGTGAGGGGTAATCCTGAATTAATGCACGAGCAAGAAGGGATAAATCCCGCGCTGTGGTCAAATGCCCTTCAGCAGGCCACCCCGTCGCATTGTGATAGGTAGTATTGGTCATACCTAACAAGGTTGCCTGTTGATTCATAACATCGGCAAATGCACCTTCACTCCCGGCCAGGTATTCAGCCAAGGCTACGGAAGCATCATTGCCAGACTGAATAATGACGCCACGCAGTAGATCTATTAGTGGAACAGATGTGCCTTCTCGCACAAACATTTTTGAACCACCCATTTTCCAAGCAGCCACACTAATAGGCACCTGATCCTGCTCTGCGACCTTGTTGCTATGTATCTCGCTGGCAACAATATAGCTGGTCATCATCTTAGTCAGGCTGGCAGGGGGCAATTGCTCATCTGCATTGTGTTCAACCAACACCTTACCTGTATTAGCATCCAATAGAATCCAGGCACTGGCAGCCAATTGAGGCGGCGCAGGGATTAACACTTTTGCATGAGCAACACTGGTCATAGCTATAACAAGCAGTGCAAAGATCCAAGTAGGTACAAACTTTTTCAACATAATGAACCGTTTTTAAATAGGTTAGCGGTAGTGAATTGACGTCAATTGCCAATGGTATGTTCTATAAAAATAAGGGGCAAATTCTAGCATGGCTATTGATCCTTCTGGTGCCCCTTCCCAAAATTTACTTATGGGCAGGTATTTACTCATGAAGAACCTTCACTCATAAACAACAAAGGAACTTAAATTCTCTGCTTGGCGAAGTAATGTTCTCAAATCGAGTAGTTTAAGGTTATTTTTCACCGGCCCTATTAATACCTTAAACAAGGTCTTTGGTTCCTTTTGATGGCGAACCACAACAGGATATGATGACAACCCTTCTACGCGCTTAGATAAACTCTCAGCTGCAAATGCTGAATTAAATGCACCGACCTGAAGATAGGTATTTCCTGGTAATTTATAGTGCTCAGATGACGAAGAGTAAACTGTGCTTGCAGGTGCAGAGTGACCTGCAACAGGAGTGGGCTTTAATGGGGTTTCTTGTACTGAATCAACCTTAGCTAAGTTAGTCTGCCGAGATTTTGCTTGGCGAGCCCTAGGGTCAATTGCTACAACTTCTACGTTTGCCGTACCTTTATTGGAGTAATCCAGTTTTTTTGCGGCAGCATAAGACAAATCAATAATACGGCTACCATGAAAGGGGCCACGGTCATTAACACGAACAACAACAGTGCGACCATTATCAAGATTAGTTACTTTCACATAACTTGGTATCGGTAAAGATTTATGAGCCGCCGTCATTTCATACATGCTGTAAATTTCACCGTTGGAGGTTTTACGCCCATGAAACTTGTTGCCATACCATGAAGCAATTCCACGCTCACGATAGCCTAGGCTGGAAGGGAGCACCCTATAGGTCTTACCCAAGACAGTGTAGGGACTTTTATTCCCAGCTTTACGAATAGGCTCCACCTTAGGAACAGCATCGGGCAAATTACTGACATCAATATCTCGTGGAGGAGGCCCGTCGCCATAACCATACTTGCCATTAGAGCTACCATTAGAACTGCCACCAGAACTACCGCTACCTCCACAGGCTTGAAGTAACAGGGCAGTCAAGAATGTAAAAAGTAACGTAAAGGATGAAGCGCTACAGTTATTGACCAGTGGCACCGACACGCTCCAGTATTTTTTGGCTCAATTCATGTACAGCCATGGCATACATTCGGCTATGGTTATACCGGGTAATCACATAGAAGTTATTTAGCCCCAACCAAAACTCTTCACCCTGATCAGCTTCAAGGCGAAACGGCAATGCTTTCATATCTCCAGCTAACGGTTTTGCACCCTCGTCTTTAACCGGTGCTAATCCCATAGCACCCACCTCATCCAAGGTCGCGGCAAGTTTTAACTTATTCAGCACACTACTCAGCAAAGCTTCGTCGTAATTTTCTGTTACGCGAGCGCGGGAGACTACTTCACCGCCCATGACCCAACCATGTCGTGCAAAATAATTAGCAACACTACCAATAGCGTCGGTTGTGTTATTCCAAATATCTGAAAAACCATCGCCATCAAAATCTACAGCAAAGCTTCGATAACTACTGGGGATAAACTGGCCATACCCCATGGCCCCTGCATAGGACCCTTTAAGAGAAAGAGGCGCCTGCTGTTGCTCTCTAGATAACAATAAGAAGTGCTCTAATTGCTTGGTGAAAAATTTACTGCGCTTTGGATAATCAAATGAAAGCGTAGTCAGTGCATCAATCACTCGGTAACTACCCTTTATGCGGCCATAGAATGTTTCTACCCCAATAATGGCGACAATCACTTCTGGTGCTACACCATATTTTTCTGATGCCCGTCTTAAGGTTTCTCTGTTTTCTTGCCAGAATTCAACGCCCTGATTAATTCGCTTTTCCTGAATAAAAATTTTGCGGTAATCTTTCCAAGGCTTAACTTTTTCTGCAGGCCTGTTCATCGCATCAATGATTGATTGCTGCTTGCTCGCCTGCTTCAACAAAGAATCGATATAAGCCCGATCAAACCCATGCTCTGCAACCATACGATCTGCAAATACTTTAGCATCGGGATGCTCCAGATAACTTGCTGAACTAGAAAGAGGTAGTAGCAACACAAAAAGCGTTGTGGCAATCGAGGCCATTAAACGCAAATTCATTAGGTTTAATTTCATAAAGTGCTTTTCCATCTAGTACTTTCCCACCAAAAAAATGTCATATAACGTCATTTGACCTAACCTGGACGTTTTCTCTCCGTACTCACCGACATCAGCATACCAAACCCCAACATCAGGGTCACAATAGAGGTTCCCCCATAGCTCATAAAAGGGAGGGGCACTCCAACAACGGGCAGAATACCGGACACCATGCCCATATTCACAAAAATATAAACAAAGAACGTTAGTGTAAGGCTACCAGCCAACAAACGCCCAAACATACTTTGTGCACGCAGACTGATAATGACGCATCGCACAATAATTAGCAGAAATAATGTCATTAATAATAAGACACCTATAAGACCAAATTCTTCTGCTAACACCGCAATAATAAAATCTGTATGGCTCTCTGGCAGAAAATCCAACTGTGACTGAGTTCCCCTCATCCAACCCTTACCATCAATACCGCCAGAGCCAATGGCAATAGTAGATTGAATGATATTCCAGCCAGCTCCCAATTTATCTGCCTCAGGGTCAAACATGGTAAGTATTCGCTGGCGCTGGTAATCGCGGAGCCCATAAAGCCACATTAATGGTAAGACAACGACTGCCGCTAAAAGAGCGAACCCCAAATAACGCTTTGGCAAACCCGCTAAAAAGAGTACAAAAAATCCTGATACCGCTATCAAAATGGCTGTCCCCAAATCTGGCTGTAGAACAACTAGCAGCGGCGGAATAGCAATAAAAACAAGGGAAAAGATTACATGTTTAAAGTTTGGCGGTAATGGACGCCGGGCCAGATAACTGGCAAGCATCAGGGGCACGGCAATTTTAAGAATTTCAGAGGGTTGAAAACGAAAACCACCCAATTCCAACCAGCGCTGTGCGCCTTTGGCACCAATACCAAAGAACAGCACACCGACCAACAATGATACCCCGCCAACATAGGGAATGACTGCCCAGCGTTCTAAAAATCGTGGGGGTATTTGAGCCGTTACCAACATCACCAACAGGCCCACACTATAATAAGTGAGCTGCCGATTCACATGATGGGTACTTTGGCCACTGGCACTATAGAGAACAAAAGCACCGGCACCGGCCAAAATCAGTAGCAGCACCAACAGGGGTAGATCCAAGTGGATTTTATGCCAGTGATTCGGAGTGCCATAAATCGCTGAGCTGCCCGAATCCATTTGCCGAACAAAATCACCCTGACTCATTCTTGCCCACCCACTTTAACGCTTTGTTGATCCGATATTTTTCCTAAAGCTTCAGGGTAATAATTCATATAAGCATCGATAATTTGACGTGCTACGGGTGCTGCAGCTGAACTTCCATGCTCACCATTTTCCACAATAACAGCAACGGCAATTTTAGGGTTTTCAACAGGTGCAAATGCAATAAATAGAGCATGATCTCGATTACGTTTTGCTACCAGCTCGGCATCGTATTCTTCATCCTGCTTAATACCTACTACCTGTGCTGTACCTGTTTTACCTGCAATATGGTAGTTGAGCCCACGGTTTATTTTTTGAGCGGTACCACGAATGTTATGCACTACATCCTGCATAGCTTTGTGTACATAATCCCAATTAGCCTCTGATGCTTGAATAATATTAACAGGGGGCATAACCGTATGCTGTTTCCGTACCAATTGAGGAGGCCTAACTTCACCACGGCTAGCTAATCTAGCGGTTGCCTCAGCCAACTGCATAGGTGTTACCAGGGAAAAACCTTGACCAATACTGGCATTTACCGTATCACCAGGATACCAAGCAAGCCCCCTCGCACCTTTCTTCCATGCTCTTGATGGCATAATACCGGCACGCTCTGTCGGCATATCTAAACCTGTTTTCTCACCCAAACCAAAATATGAACCATACTGAGCCAGAGTATCAATAGTCATTTTGACACCCACATCATAAAAGAAGGTATCACAGGACTGAACAATGGCGTCATACAACGAAATACTGTTGCCATGTCCTCCTTTTTTCCAATCCCTAAATTTTCTTTCTTCATTTTTTAGTTGGTAAAAACCCGGGTCATAAATTTTATAACTTGAGCGTATAACACCGCTTTCCAAAGCGGCTAATCCAAAAATAGGTTTTACCGTAGAACCCGGCGGATACTGTCCCTGTAAAACCCGATCAAACAGTGGCCGATCAGGGGAGTTAAGCAATTCATCATAATGATCAAAGCTAATACCTGTGACAAATTCATTGGCATCAAAAGTTGGGGCACTGGCCATCGCCAATACACCCCCTGTTGCAATTTCTATAGCAACAACTGCTCCTCGCTCCCCCTCAAGATTTTCATAGGCTAGCTGTTGAAGACGGCTATCCAGATAAAGGTGAAGGTCCTTTCCTGGTGCTGGATCTGTACGCTCTAATTGTTGCATCACTCGACCACGAGCATTGGTTTCTACCGTTTGATAGCCTACCTCACCAAGTAATTCATCTTCATATTTTTTTTCTAACCCCGTCTTTCCGGTAACCAAAGTACCGCTGTAACGAACAGGATCAAGCTCTTGAATCTCTCGATCATTAATACGCCCCACATAACCCAGCACATGGGCTGTTTCTTTCCCTAACGGATAATCTCGCAGCAACTGAACCGTTACTTCTACACCGGGTAGGTGATATTCATTGACTGCTAAAACCCCCTGCTCTTTTTCGTTCAAATCTAGCCGTAAAGGCACGGGCTCATAAGGGCGACGACGGCGGTTTAATTGCTTATAAAAGCGTTTTTTCTCACTAGCAGAAACACCAATCAATTCATCCAACTCTGCTATGAGCTCGTCAAGCTCTCCCGCCCGCTCAACCACAATTGAAAGGTTAAAACTTGAACGGTTATCAGCCAACAACACGCCGTTACGATCATAAATTAAACCACGGGTTGGGGACACAGGCTCAACCAATACCCGGTTACGGTCAGACAGCGTTGTCAAACCATCGTATCGAACGACTTGTAAATAGTAATAACGCCCCACTAAAACACCCGCCATAACCAATACCACTAGCATGGCAAAAAGCATCCGCCCAACAAAAAGGCGGAACTCCATCTGTGGATTTTTTAGCGCGTGATCATCATTCATGGGGGAGGATTGTAACGGTAAGCCGGGATGTTTACCTAGGCTCTATTTATAGGGGTTTTTGAAGGTAGTTTTTAAGGAGCTTTTTATATTTACAACGCATAAAAAAAGCGGGGTAAAAACCCCGCTTTTTACGTATTGCAAATAAAGCTCTGCACAATTTCAGTGCTGATATTTACTCTTCTGTTGTCTCTGGTGCAGCTGCATCAGCCTGTCCTTCAGCAGCTGGTTCACCGCCTTCTTCTGCATCAATTTCTTTCATGGAAAGCTTGATACGTCCACGAGCGTCAACATCCAATACTTTTACGCGAATTTGCTGTCCTTCCTGCAAGTAATCAGTCACTTTCTCAACACGCTCTTTTGCAATTTGAGAAATGTGCAACAAGCCATCGGTACCAGGCATGATGGTAACAAATGCACCAAAGTCCACTATACGAGCAACTGTACCTTCATAGATACGACCAACTTCAGCTTCAGCCGTGATCTCTTCAATGCGATAAATAGCCGCGTTTAGACCATCGGCATCATCACTATAAAGACGAATGACACCATCATCATTGATATCGATAGTTGCACCGGTTTCTTCGGTTAATGCCCTAATAGTCGCACCACCTTTACCGATAACATCGCGGATTTTGTCTGGATCAATTTTCATGGTGTGGTAACGAGGTGCAGTTTCGGACACTTCATCACGGGATTTGTCGATCACTTTGCCCATTTCACCAAGAATATGAAGACGCGCATGGAGTGCTTGCTCCAGTGCGATTTCCATAATCTCTTCAGTGATACCTTCAATTTTGATATCCATCTGCAGTGCAGTCACACCTTGCGCAGTACCGGCTACTTTAAAGTCCATGTCACCCAGATGATCTTCGTCACCCAAGATATCAGTTAATACCGCAAAGCCTTCATCTTCTTTCACCAAGCCCATGGCAATACCAGCAACAGGTGCTTTTAGAGGTACACCCGCGTCCATCAAGGCCAAGCTGGAACCACAAACAGAAGCCATAGAACTGGAACCGTTAGATTCAGTAATTTCTGAAACCACACGCATGGTATATGGGAAGTCTTCCGGAGAAGGCAATACCGCAGCAATACCACGGCGAGCCAGACGACCATGGCCAATTTCACGACGGCCAGTAAAGCCCATACGACCACACTCACCTACAGAGTAAGGAGGGAAGTTATAATGCAACATGAAGGGGTCATCACGCTTACCTTCAAGGGCATCAATAATCTGTGCATCACGCATAGAGCCCAAGGTTGCCACAACAATTGCCTGGGTTTCACCACGGGTAAACAGTGCAGTACCGTGTGCTTTTGCCAATATACCCACTTCAACATCAATGGCACGAACGGTTTTGCTATCGCGTCCATCAATGCGTGGTTCACCACGAATAATGCGACCACGAACAATTTTCTTTTCCAGCTTTTTAAAGGCATCGCGAACATCTTCTTCACTAATGTCTTCAGCATCAGCCAGGGTTAGCGCTTCATTACGCAGGCTTTCCAGCTGAGCTACACGCTCTTGCTTATCAGTGGTGCGATATGCATTGTCCAGACCTTCACCAACTTTGGCCTTCAAAGACTCAGCCAGTGAAGTGTTCTCTGGCGCCGCTTGCCAATCCCAACGAGGCTTGCCAACTTCTTTGGCTAGCTCATCAATCACTTGAATAACGGCTTGCAGTTCTTGGTGAGCATAAAGCACTGCACCCAACATAATATCTTCAGGCAATTCGCTCGCTTCAGACTCCACCATCAATACAGCATCTTTCGTACCAGCGACAACCATATCCAACTGGGAATCAGCCAGTTCAGAATACAGTGGGTTCAACATATAGCCTTTTTCACTGCTGTAGCCAACGCGAGCGCCGCCAACAGGGCCATTAAATGGCACACCGGAAATAGACAATGCTGCAGAAGTACCAATCATGGCTGCAATATCTGGATCGATATCTTTTTCTGCCGACATCACTGTACAAACCACCTGGACTTCGTTTTTAAAGCCATCGGGGAAAAGTGGACGGATAGGGCGGTCAATCAAACGAGACGTCAGCGTTTCTTTTTCACTGGGGCGAGCTTCACGCTTCAGGTAACCACCTGGGATTTTTCCCGCAGCGTAAGTCTTTTCTATGTAATGTACACCAAGGGGAAAGAAGTCCTGACCTTCTCTCATATCTTTGGCAGCAACAACGGTACAAAGTACAGAAGTTTTATCAATAGAGCACAATACTGCAGCGGTAGCCTGGCGTGCAATACGACCAGTTTCCAGCGTCACCGTATGGTTACCATATTGGAATGTTTTTGTTACAGGGTTCATATATATATCCTATTCAGATTATTTATTTAATCTGAAGCTCAAAACAGATACCGGCATCAGCTGCTCGGGTTACCCATAACCACCTCATAAGTAGTTACCTAATAGATAGCTATCTAATCAATGGTTACCCAACCTCTATCATGTCGATCAGATAATTTTTATTAGATAGCTTTTTATTAAATAGTTATGGGAAACTCGATCAGCCAAGGTGTGCAAGCACTCTATCTGGCTTCAGTTACTTTCTACTACAAACCAATAACGGCTCCCGAAGGAGCCGTCAATGATACGCTTAACGACGCAGGCCAAGCTTGGCAATAAGCTGTGTATAACGACTTGCATCTTTACTCTTCAAGTAATCCAACAATTTTCTACGCTGGTTTACCATCCTAATCAAACCACGACGAGAGTGGTGATCTTTTTTGTGATCACCAAAATGACCTTGTAGTTTATTAATGTTAGCGGTTAGCAGGGCCACCTGAACTTCTGGTGAACCAGTATCGCCATCTGATTGAGCGTTATCTTTAACGATCGCTTCTTTTTCAACTGCAGTTAACATCGTTTATTTCTCCAATATGCGGGTTAAGGTCCGGGGTGCCCGCGCATATTTACAGACACCCTAATAAAAATTCGAATATTCTTTCTTTATCTAGCAGCCTTTATTTATAAACAAGGCCCTACATCACAACGAGACGTTTTGGCGCTACACGACCATCATCTGTCACTTCGCCAACCCCCAAAAATGGGCCATTGGCTTCAAAGACGCGCACTATATCGCCTTCTTCGCCTTCGCGATAGGCCTGAGGCACCATCATTGGCTGTCCCTGACGAAAGTAAAATGCCATATCTTCCGACAACTCTACCGACATTATGTGCTGAATACCTGCATCCATCGGCTTCAACAAAGGGTCCAAAGATTCCGCACCCTGTTGTTCACGCAGTTCTTCTAATTGCTCCAACGTCACAGTCTCGGACTCATCAAATGGTCCAGCTGCACTGCGATGCAATTTAGAGACATAGGCTCCACAACCAAGCTGCTGCCCAATATCTTCAGCCAAGGTACGGACATAAGTACCTTTACTGCAGTGGATTTCCACATCCGCCTCAGCAAACTGCCCTGGGCGAAAATCCATCATATCCAATGAATAAATAGTTACCGGGCGTGCTTTTCGCTCAATTTCCACACCCTTTCGAGCCAACTTATACAGTGGTTGACCCTGATGTTTCAATGCCGAATACATGGATGGCACTTGTTCAATATCACCACGAAAGTCCGGCAACACACTTTCTACTTGCTGTTGCGTCAGCCCTTCAGCACCCTGCTCACTAACAACTTCACCATCAGCGTCTCCGCTGGCTGTCGCCATACCAAACCTAAATGTTGCTCGGTAGCGCTTATCCGCATCTAATAAAAACTGGGTAAATTTAGTCGCTTCGCCCAAACAAATAGGCAAAACACCCGATGCCAGCGGATCTAAACTTCCCGTATGCCCGGCTTTCGCAGCCGAGAATAAATATCTAACTTTTTGCAGAGCCCCGTTTGAGGACATACCCAACGGTTTATTTAATAGCAGAATACCGTTAACCGGCCTGCCTTTACGGCGTCGACCCAAAACTCAGTCTTCCTCAGAATTGGTACTGCTACTGGAGCTATTACTCGAACTATTACTAGAGCTATCTGACTCTGCCTGGCGCATTTTATCGCTGTGCACCGCGTGTTCAATCAGCGCTGAGAGGTCTTGCCCTCTGGTACCACTGTGATCATAGATGAAGCGTAACTTTGGTGTTGTGCGCATTTGCATGCGTTTCGCTATTCTGGAACGCAAAAAGCCTGCTGCACCATTTAAAACTTCTGTTGCCTGATTACCTTCCTCTTCAGAAGCGGTACCCACGAAAGTGACATACACCTTAGCGTGGGCCAAATCACGATTCGCTTCAACCGCAGTAATATTGACCAATGCCAAACGTGGGTCACGCACTTCCTCACGAATCAGCTCTGCCAGCTCACGCTGGAGCGCATCGGACACCCTGTCTTTACGGGTAAATTCTCTAGGCATAGTGCAGCTCTCGATCGAAGGGCATTCGCATCTGAATCAAACGTTACAGCTGGCGTGCCACTTCTTTTATATCGTAAACCTCAATCTGGTCTCCGACTTTGACATCATTGTAGTCTTTCACGCCAATACCACACTCCATGCCATTCCGCACTTCATTGGCATCGTCTTTAAAGCGACGCAGTGATTCCAACTCACCCTCATAAATAACAACGTTATCGCGAAGCACCCGAATAGGTTTATTACGATAGACAGTACCTTCAATCACCATACAACCAGCAATGGCACCAAACTTCGGCGAACGGAATACGTCTCGTACTTCCGCAATACCAACGATTTCTTCTCTTTTCTCCGGTGCTAACAAGCCACTCAGTGCCTGCTTCACATCATCAAGAACGTTATAAATCACACTGTAGTAACGGAGATCAACCTCTTCATCCTCTGCCACACGGCGCGCAGACGCATCAGCACGAACATTAAAGCCAATAACTGCAGCACCCGATGTCAGGGCCAGGTTAATATCAGACTCATTGATGCCACCAACACCTGAGCCGATGACTTCAACTTCAACTTCTTCATTGCCTATATCCGCTATTGAAGACAAGATCGCCTCAAGAGAGCCACGAACATCAGCCTTAATCAGTACCGGCAACTTGCCTTTCTCTTCACTACCTTCAAAGGTAGCAAACATATTTTCTAGTTTTGCCGCTTGCTGACGAGAAACTTTTTCTTGGCGAGCTTTGTCCTGACGCAGCTCAGCCAACTCTCTGGCCTTGCGCTCATCTTCAACAACCAGGAATTCTTCACCTGCCGCAGGTGGAACATCCAGTCCAAGAATTTCTACAGGGATAGAAGGACCCGCCTCTGGTGTTGGGCGTCCGGCCTCATCATTCATCGCACGGATGCGACCAATACTTTCCCCGGCCAAGACCAGATCGCCTTTGCGCAAAGTACCTGCCTGAACCAGTGCAGTCGCTACGGTACCACGACCTTTCTCTAATCTGGATTCAACAATAACACCCTTGCCCGCCACATTGCTTGGCGCTTGCAGTTCTAATAGCTCTGCCTGCAACAATACAGCTTCAAGTAAATCATCCACACCCTCACCGGAATGTGCTGATACTTTCACAAACTGTGTATCACCGCCCCACTCTTCAGGAATGACTTCTTTAGCAGACAGTTCAGTAATGACACGCTCTGGGTCCGCTGCTTCTTTATCAATTTTGTTAATGGCAACAACAAGAGGAACGCCTGCCGCACGGGCATGCTGTATCGCTTCTTCCGTTTGAGGCATAACACCATCATCAGCAGCAACAACCAAAATAACTACGTCGGTACTTTGGGCTCCACGGGCTCGCATTGCCGTAAATGCTGCGTGTCCAGGTGTATCAAGGAAGGTGACCATACCCTTAGGTGTGTCAACGTGATAGGCACCAATATGCTGAGTAATACCACCGGCTTCGCCAGAGGCTACACGACTCTCACGAATATAATCCAACAGAGAAGTTTTACCATGGTCAACGTGACCCATAACAGTCACAACTGGAGCTCGTGGCTCCAATGCTTCTTCTATGTTTGCTTGCAGCGCATCGATCAGGCTTTGCTCGACCTCTTCACCGGTAACAGGAATTGGATTATGACCTAACTCTTCGACCACGAGGGTAGCAGTATCTTGATCAATGGCCTGATTAATAGATACCATGGTACCCAGCTTCATCAGTGCTTTAATCACAACAGCTGCCTTAACCGACATTTGTTGTGCTAAATCACTCACAATAATTTCATCGGGGATTTCTACATCAAACACAGCCTTATCTGTAGGCTTCTTAAATTTGTGTTTGTTTTCAATTTTGGCAACTTTGGCTGCCGTACGAAGGCGAGGCTTTTTCTCATCATCGGCTTCATCAACAACAGCTTGCAATATGTCTTCATTTTTACGTTTAGGCCCTTTGCTAGCGCCACGCCTCTTCTTCGGCGTATCGTCAGCATCCTTAACAGGATCTTCAACGTCCAACTTCGTATGTTTTTTCACATGCTTACTTGGTTCGGCAGGAATAGCAGCAGGATCGACAGGCTTTTTCTGCTCCGCTTCTACTCGCTTCTGCTCTGCTTCTACACGCTTCTGCTCTTCTTCTTGCTGCTGACCTTCTGCTTTACGTTTAACTTCTTCCTGCGCCTTCTGCTGTGCTTCATCTTCTGCTTTTCTTCGTGCTTCAATGGCAGCTTGTCGCTTGTCTTCTACATCATCAGTACGATCAGATGACACTTCAGCTACTACAGTTTCCACAGGCTGCTCGACACCAACCGGGCTTTCCTGCTCTTCCTGATCGCGCTTCACATAAGTACGTTTTTTCCGTACTTCAACATTAACAGTTTTACGCCCAGCACCTGTTTTTAGCGTGCTTACCGTTTTGCGCTTGAGAGTAATTTGCTTTGGCTCACGGGATTGCTCGCCATGCAGACTTTTTAAATATGCTAGCAATTTTTGCTTTTCTTCATCGCTAACCGGTGCATCAGCAGCGTCGTGCGACAAGCCGGCCTCCTGCATTTGGCTCAGCAGGCGGTCGACGGACGCTCCTACAACCTTGGCAAGTTCGCTTACAGTGACTTCAGCCATCAGTATTCCTCGATTTTCCGCCTTCGGAATTAATTATTGTCGCCTTCTTCAGCGAACCAGGGTGCCCGAGCCGTCATGATCAACTCAGCAGCCTTACTTTCATCCATGCCATCAATATCCAGCAATTCATCTACCGCTTGCTCGGCCAAATCTTCCATGCAAATAATGCCACGGGCCGCTAATACTCTGGCCAGCTCTTCATTCATTCCATCCATTGACAGCAGATCTTCCGCTGGCTCTGAGATTTCTTCTTCAGAGGCAAGAGCCATGGTTAATAATGCATCTTTAGCTCTAGCGCGTAACTCTTCAGCAACATCTTCATCAAAACCTTCAATGCCTACCATTTCTTCGAGAGGCACATAAGCCACCTCTTCAATAGAAGTAAAGCCTTCTTCTACAAGAACCATGGCCACATCTTCATCAACATCCAGTTTTTCCTGGAAAGTTTCGATCAGGTTACTAGACTCTTCCTGCTGTTTGCCTTCAGCTTCATCGACTGTCATGACGTTGATTTTCCATCCCGTCAATTCAGAGGCTAAACGAACATTCTGGCCATTACGACCTATTGCCATTGCCAAAGAAACTTCAGCAACAGCAACGTCCATAGAACGTGCATCTTCATCAACAATGATGGACTCTACTTCAGCAGGAGCCATGGCATTAATAACAAGCTGTGCGGGATTATCATCCCAGAGCACAATATCGATACGCTCACCATCCAGCTCATTCGAAACAGCTTGAACACGTGCACCACGCATTCCGACACAAGCACCAACTGGGTCAATACGCCCATCATTGGTTTTTACCGCAATTTTTGCTCTTGATCCCTGGTCTCGCGCAGCACCACGAATTTCAATCACTTGTTCTGAAATTTCTGGCACTTCAATACGAAATAGCTCTATCAGCATTTCGTTACACTTACGGCTCAAATAGAGCTGTGGGCCACGATTTTCAGGATTAATTTCCTGCAAAATTGCTCTAACACGATCATTAATACGAAAAACTTCACGCCCTACCAACTCTTCGCGGGGCATCACAGCTTCAGCATTATTGCCCAGATCAACAATAATATTATCTCGTGTCACTTTTTTAACTGTGCCACTTACCAGCTCACCGACCTGATCACGATATTGCTCTACAACTAAAGCTCGCTCTGCATCACGTACTTTCTGAACAATAACCTGCTTGGCTGTTTGTGCAGCGATACGACCAAAGCCAATATTTTCAACTTGTTCTTCAAAGACGTCACCGGCCTTCAAACCAGTATCTTTTTCGTGAGCTTCTTCAAGGGTAAATTGGGTCCCCAATTCAGCCAGAGTCTCGTCATCCATCACCTCCCACCAACGGAAGGATTCGTAGTCACCGGTTTCACGATCAATGACCACACGAATATTTGCATCTTCGTCGTAACGCTTTTTGGTCGCCATCGCCAGGGCCTGCTCGATGGCCTCGAAAATAACGTCTGGGGCTACACCCTTCTCGTTAGATACGGCTTCTACCACCATCAAAATTTCTTTGTTCATCTCTCAGCCTCGCAATCGCCCTTAAAAGCGTGGAACGATATTTGCTTTTTCAATGCTACTTATGGGAAATAGAAATTCATGATCATCAACGATCAACAGAACATCTTCACCCTCTACACCATTTAGATGGCCCTTGAACTTGCGCCTACCTTCATAGGGAAGCCGCAACCTTAAAGCCACATCTTCACCTATATATCTTTCGTATTGAGCCAGTGTATATAACGGCCTATCCAAACCTGGTGACGAGACCTCAAGTGTATATTCACTAGTAATGAGGTCTTCTACATCCAATAGACTACTGACCTGTCGACTCACTTTTTCACAATCTTCCACTGTGATGGGATCATTATCGATATAGATTCGCAGCATAGCACTGCGGCCAGAAGACAAGTATTCCAAGCCCCAGAATTCGCACCCCATAGCTTCCACCACAGGAATAACCAACTCATTCAGTGCTTCCAACCTCGTTGCCAACAGTTTCCTCGACGATCTCTCTTTTTGGCCCTGGCAGCATACTGTTTGCTGCCTGCCTGATGAACCCAATCAAAAAATGGGCACAAGGCCCACTTCTAAACAGGTGGTGAAAGCCACCTAACAAAAAGCCCCTAAAAAGGGGCCTTTCGAACGCGCACTTTTTCAGCGCATACGATATTGGTCAAAAATACCAATATCAAAATTTGGTAGCGGGGGCTGGATTTGAACCAACGACCTTCGGGTTATGAGCCCGACGAGCTACCAGGCTGCTCCACCCCGCAACAAATCATTTCGACTTAATTTAGTAATAATTAATTAAGCCGTGAAGACTTAGCATGTCTTCATTATTTCCAGCTAGCTCATAACTTCTAGCTTGGCCCTAATCAGCCCACAGGGGGCTACTTCAAGGGCCGAGGATTATAGGGCTGAGGCAGTCCAAGGTCAAGGATAATCCCTCTTTATTCAGCAGCTTTTCCACAATAAAAAAACCGATACAGCAATGCTGTCATATGGCCTACATATTGAGCGTCCACCCTTAACAATAAACTTACTATGACGACTCAAACGGCTGCTCAAAAATGAACCACAAAAACACCCAACCCATAAAACCAAAAAATACTGTTCGCTCATACTTTGGTAGACATAAGTGGCACTTTTCCTTAGCCACACTACTCTTGGTTTTTCCAATTTTTACAACGCTGGCGGCACAGTTTTTTGATTTTTCAGCACTGACGCTATCGGACCAAAAAAATACAACCATCGGATTACAGCTGAACCGCTATAAACTAATAGGTAGCCCCATTACTCTTCCTGGAGTTACAGATAACGCCTCAGGCCTGACCTTCAACACAGATACAGACACTCTCTTCGCCATCATCAACAACCCCGAACAGCTCATTGAGCTGAATAAGCATGGAGAGGTTTTACGCACTATTGCACTGAATGGATTTGAAGATACAGAAGGGCTAGCATATTTGGGAAATCAGCAGTATGCCATTATTGAAGAGCGTAACCGCGCCATCATTCTTACCTCTATTACCCCTCAAACAGAAACTATTGAATTAGCAAGCCAACGCAGCCTGGCACTACCGTCCTTGAACCGCAACAACAATGGCTTTGAAGGACTAACTACAGATCCAAGATCAGGGAGGCTATATATCGTCAATGAAAAATCTCCTCGACAACTAGTGCAAATAGATGGCTTCACTTCCAATCAACCCAATTTGTCTGTATCCATGCCACTCGACCTAGAAAAAAAACCAATGGGAAATAAAGATTTCTCAGGCATCCACTTCAATACGGAAGACCAAACACTATTGTTATTAAGTGACGAATCCAAGCAGCTCACCGAAGTCAATTTAAACGGCCAAATGAACAGCCGGTTAAAATTAAAGGCAGGGCATGCTGGACTGAACACATCAATACCGCAAGCAGAAGGTATCACCCTCGATAACGATGGAACACTCTATATTCTAAGTGAACCAAACCTTCTCTATCGCTTTAGCACCAAAGGGTAATGGGCACAAAAAAAGCCCCGTGACAGGGGCTTTATGGATACCAGTAATAACTGGTTTTTAAGATGGTGCCCAAGGCCGGACTTGAACCGGCACGGCTTACGCCACTACCCCCTCAAGATAGCGTGTCTACCAATTCCACCACTTGGGCAAAAGCTTGTTTACTTATTTTACTTTCTGTTTTTACTTCCAGACTCACTTATTCGCCTGTGGAAGATGGAATTTCCTCAGCAGAAGCTGTAGCTTCATCTTCCAAAACAGGAATATCACTCGCTGCATTACCTAAAGTTTCAACAGCAGGTAACTCAGACTCTAAAACTTCTTGTACAGTTTCCAGTTCAGGTAAAATCTCACCTCCAACTTTGGCATTATCTTTGGCAATGATAGCCAAACCAAAACTAGTGATAAAAAATACTGTCGCAAGAATACCCGTCACCTTACTAAAGAAATTCCAGCCACCAGCACTACCCAATACAGTTTGCGACGCACCAGAACCAAAAGAAGCGCCCGCTTCTGCGCCTTTCCCTTGCTGCAGCAAAATCATGCCAATAATGGCCAACGCGGTCAGAAGGTGAACAATTAATACAATCTTTTCCATGAGCTAAACTCAGCCAATTTTGTTAATTATTTGTTGTTGGTTTCTGTTTGCGATTACTGTCCACTAAAAAGCCATCTACTAAAAGCTATTTACTAACAGCCATTCGCCAAACGCTACGCCAACTTGCATATTTTACTAAATTCATTAGCGTCTAATGAGGCTCCACCCACTAGCGCACCATCAATATCAGGCTGCATAAATAATTCTGCAGCATTGGCAGCCTTCACACTACCACCGTATAAAATACGGGTTTTTTCGCCTAGTTCGCCTAACTGCTGACGAATGGCCAAATGTACTGCTTGAGCCTGGTCAGCACTTGCTGTCTTTCCAGTCCCAATGGCCCAAACCGGTTCGTAAGCAATAACAGCCTCACAAACCTCGTCTAAACCAACACGCTCTATAACTGCTTCTATCTGAGCTGCAACCACAACAAGGGTTTTCCCCTGATCACGCTGCTCTAATGTTTCACCAACACAAAGAATTGGCGTTATTCCTACAGACTGAACAGCAGCAAATTTATGAGCAACTTGCTCATTAGTCTCACCGTAGATACTACGGCGCTCTGAATGCCCCACAATGGTGTACTGACAGCCAAAATCTCGCAGCATTTGGCAGGAAACTTCTCCTGTATATGCACCAGAATCGTATTCTGAAACATTCTGTGCACCGATAGAAATACCAAAATCAACGTCAGAATTGCCAATACTTGCTGCTACCAAAGGTATATAAACGTAAGGAGGAAAAACGGCTACTTCTGCTTCACAACCAATTTCAAGCAGACCAGCAATCAAGCCAGCAACAGATTCTCTGTCGCCATGCATTTTCCAATTACCAGCAACCAATGGATGGCGCATTTACAAAGCTTCCCTCAGTACTGTTTCCAGCCCAGACTACGGCTTCCAAGACGCTATCTGTCTACAGATATCTATAAGCATACGGCGCCAAAAAAGGGGCGCAATCTTAGCTGAGTTATACAAAACATACAACCAATGCACAGCCCTAAATCAATTCTAACGTATCGTTTTTCATACAATAAAATCAATATGGGATTTTGCTCCGTGAGCAAACAATCTAACCAACCTCACTTTCAACAACATCCGCCACTTCACGGACCAGCTTATCAACCAACTGTGCATCTTCCGCCTCGACCATTACCCGAACCAGCGGCTCTGTACCTGAAGGCCTCAACAACACCCGGCCACGGTCTTTCAGTTCATCTTCTGCCGAGGAAACAGCTTGCTGTATCACAGGGAAATCTGACAGGTTAAACTTCTCCCCGATGCGCACATTAATCATACTTTGCGGGAACTTCTTCATTCCTTTCTTCAGTGTATTAAGTGGGGTGCCAGTCTCACTCATGGCATGTAACACCTGCAATGCCGCTACGACACCATCACCGGTTGTCGTTAGATCGCTGCAAATAATATGTCCGGAGCTTTCACCCCCTAGCTGCCACTTTCTTTCACGAAGCGCTTCAATAACATAACGGTCGCCGACTTTTGTACGCACAAAGGGTACGCCTAGCTCTTTCAGAGAAACCTCCATACCGAGATTACTCATCAAGGTACCCGCCACACCGGAACAACCACCATGCTCGTGACGATATTTTGCAATTACAAATATCAGCTCATCTCCATCGACAGCATGCCCTTTGTGATCCACAAACATAACCCGGTCACCGTCACCATCCAACGCAATACCCATATCTGCATTTTCTTCAACAACGGCATTCTGCAATAGTGCGGGCTGTGTCGAGCCACAGTCCTCGTTGATATTGAAACCATCTGGCTCCACAGCCAACTCAACTACTTCAGCACCCAGTTCACGGAAAACTTTCGGCGCAGTGCTATAGGTCGCACCATTAGCGCAATCGACTACAATTTTTAGCCCATGAAAACTACTCCCTGTGGGCAGCGTTCCTTTACAAAACTCGATGTAACGCCCCGCGGCATCATCCACTCGACGCGCTTTCCCAAGTTTTGATGAATCTTCAGTAACAATAGGGTTTTGCAAATACTTTTCGATGGCTTCTTCTATGCCATCTGGCAATTTAAATCCATCGCCACCAAAGAACTTAATACCATTATCATAATAAGGGTTGTGGGAAGCGCTGATCACAATACCTGCCTGGGCGCGAAACGTTCGGGTCAAGTAGGCTATAGCAGGTGTAGGCATAGGCCCCAATAACGCCACATCAACACCGGCGGCAATCAATCCAGCTTCCAGAGCAGACTCAAACATATACCCCGACACCCGAGTGTCCTTACCAACCACAATCAGCTTGCGACCTTCTGTTTGCTCACTAAAAACCTTACCGGCTGCCCAACCAAGCTTAAGCACAAAGTCAGCAGTGATGGGGTGAGTTCCTACTCGTCCACGAATTCCATCTGTACCAAAAAATGTTCTACCCATCATTTATATCCTCTAAAACTTTTAATATTTTAAGTGCATCTGCCGTTGCAGATACATCATGCACTCTCAGTATTTGGGCACCTCTTTGTGCCGCCAACATGGCCATTGCCACACTGCCTATTATTCTCTGATCGACAGGTTTATCTAATATCGCCCCTATCATGGACTTTCTAGATACACCGACCATAAGCGGGAAACCTAATGCTACCAACTGATCTAAATGCCGAAATAACGTGAGATTATGTGCCAGTGTTTTGCCAAAGCCAAACCCTGGGTCTAGAAGAATTTTCCCAGTATCTATACCCACCTCAACACATTGCCCCACACGTGCCAGCAAAAAATCACACACTTCCTGCACAACATCGTCGTATTGGGGGTCATCCTGCATACTGCCCGGCTCGCCTGACATATGCATTAAACATACTGGCAATCCCGTTTCAGCGGCAGCTTCCAGAGCTCCGGGACGCCCCAAGGCCCTGACATCATTAATCAAGGAAGCTCCAACCTTTGCAGATTCCGTCATAACTGCCGGCGTGCTGGTATCAACGGAAATAGCCACATTAAATCGTTTAGAAACAGCCTCCACTACAGGAATAACACGCTCTAATTCTTCTGCAACACTAATGGGTTCAGCACCAGGCCTGGTTGACTCACCACCAACATCAATAATATTGGCCCCTTGTTGCAGAAAGATTTCCACTTGGGCCAAGACTAAAGAAAGATCAAGCTGGCTCTCATCGTTGTATAAGGATCCGCCATCAGAAAAGGAGTCTGGCGTAGTATTCAATACCGCCATTATCTGGGGCGACGACAGTTCTAACTCTGTTGCTCTTAACTTCACTTGCACCTACCAACTTTGCATATTTCAATTATCAACAAAATGCTCTTAATTCCGCCGAAAGAATAGTAAAACAAACGTAATGCTAGATAAGTGACGACTGTCTCGTTAAGTTAAGCTAATAAGGGCTGGATATGAGAATCTAATATAAAAAATCTAGCCCAAAACAACTTCTCCCGGTACAAGACCGGGAGAATAGATAAATCACATTAATGTTCTTTTGCTGGTCCGCCCACAGCATCTTGACCGCCGGAATCATCTGGCTCATCTCCACCAGAAGCCCCACCAGACCAGCCACCAAAATCTCCATCCTCCCAATCGTGAGGAGGACGTACAGGCTTGCGAGCCATTAAATCGTCAACCTGCTCAGAATCGATGGTTTCATATTCCATAAGCGCATCTTTCATGGCATGGAGAACATCCATATTGTCTTTCAATATTTGCTCTGAACGCCCATAGCAGTCATCCAGCAACTGACGCACTTCAATGTCGATTTCTCTGGCAGTATCACCGGAATAGGTAAGCTTCCCAGTTCCTGGCATTTGCCCTTCGTCTTCACCATAGAGCACAGGGCCCATTTTGTCAGACAAACCCCAGCGTCCTACCATGTTGCGAGCCATTTGTGTCGCACGCTCAATATCATTGGAAGCACCTGTTGTTACACCATCAGCCCCATGAATCAATTCTTCCGCTATACGACCACCAAACAAACTACACAACTGACTTTCCAACTGTAGCTTGCTTAAACTATATTTATCTTCCTCAGGCAAGAATTGAGTCACACCCAAAGCTCGGCCACGGGGAATAATAGAAACCTTATGCACGGGGTCGTGCTCTGGCACCAAGCGGCCAATAATTGCATGACCAGCCTCATGATAAGCCGTATTTTCTTTTTCCTTCTCAGACATCACCATGGATCGACGCTCAGCGCCCATCATAATTTTGTCCCGAGCCTTCTCAAACTCTTCCATGGTCACAATGCGCTTATTAGCTCGCGCGGCAAACAAGGAAGCCTCGTTAATCAGGTTAGCCAAATCTGCACCAGAGAAACCCGGTGTTCCACGAGCCACAATACCGAGATCTACCCTTTCATCCAGGGGTACTTTGCGCACATGTACTTTTAGAATCTGTTCACGGCCACGAATATCTGGAAGCCCTACATAAACCTGGCGATCAAAACGACCGGGGCGCAACAATGCTTTATCCAGAACATCAGGGCGGTTAGTCGCAGCGATAACAATAACGCCTTCATTGCCCTCAAAACCATCCATCTCTACTAGCAGCTGGTTCAAGGTTTGTTCGCGCTCATCGTTACCACCACCGTAACCGCCACCACGGTGACGACCTACAGCATCGATTTCATCAATAAAGATAATACAGGGTGCCTGTTTTTTGGCCTGCTCAAACATATCCCGAACACGGGAGGCACCTACACCCACAAACATTTCCACAAAATCAGAACCGGAAATAGAGAAAAATGGCACTTTAGCTTCACCAGCTATGGCTTTGGCCAACAAGGTTTTACCGGTGCCTGGCGGCCCCACCATCAACACACCTTGGGGAATTCGGCCACCTAAACGCTGAAAACGAGAAGGATCACGTAAGAAATCCACAAGCTCATGAACATCTTCTTTTGCTTCATCAACACCTGCCACATCGGCAAATGTGGTGTTAATTTGATCTTCGCCTAGCAGTCGCGCTTTGCTTTTCCCAAAAGCCATAGGGCCACCACGGCCACCGGCACCTCCACCCTGCATTTGGCGCATGAAAAACATAAAAATGGCAAGAATAAGAAGAATAGGAAATGATGCGACTAACAGTTGAGTCCACAAGCTCTGAGGTTCTGGCTCACGACCTTTAACACTAACATTGTTATTGAGTAAATCACTCATTAAGCCTGTATCAGTAATAGCTGGTCGAGTTGTTTTAAACGTTGAGCCATCAAAACGGTTACCCTCAATCATAGGACCCTCAACTACAACGCTTTGAATACGGCCCGTTTGGACTTCCTCAATAAAAGCAGAATAATCGACCATATTATCGGGTGCTGATGGGCTAAAGTTCTGAAATACAGACAGTAACACCGCAGCAATAATGAGCCACAAAACTAAATTTTTCGCCATGTCGTTCAAATGAACATCCTCATGTTTACTGCCAATCTATTCAGCAGCCTCACTCTCTATCTATTACCGAACCCGCCTTAGTTATTTAGCCAATTCGATCAAATTATTTACCTAGGCTTTTAGGCCCTTGGCGACAATATACACTTCGCGAGAACGAGGACGAGAAGCATCAGGCTTTCGTGTGACCACCCGCTCAAAACTACCCTTCACCAAACGCATATATTCGTCAAAACCCTCACCATGGAACACTTTGGCGACAAAACTACCACCAGGTTTCAATATTTGCTGGGCTAAATCCAATGCCAGCTCAACCAAATACATAGCTTTTGGCTGATCTACAGCCCTCATACCACTCATATTGGGGGCCATATCGGAAATTACAAGGTCTGCCAGGTCAACATCCAGTGTATCAAGAATTTCCTTTAATACTGTTTCTTCAGTGAAATCTCCACAAATAAACTCTACATCAGCAATAGAATCCATAGGTAAAATATCAGAAGCGACGACACGCCCTTTATCGCCCACCAGTTCTGCAGCCACTTGAGACCAACCACCCGGGGCAGATCCAAGATCGACCACTGTTATACCTGGCCGAAACAATCGATCTTTTTGATCAAGCTCAATGAGCTTATAGCTGGCACGGGAACGATAGCCCTCCTGCTGAGAACGCTTTACGTAATGATCTCGATTATGCTCTTGCAGCCATCGATGACTACTCTTTGAACGCCCCATCTTTACCTATATTGCCTATCTATTATCTTGTTTAGGCTAATAGCCCCGACAAATTCTAACGCACAAAAGCCATAATCAGGATAGAATACGCGCCTTTTTGACAAGTAAGCACCTTAACAAGCAGCAGCTTCACAAATAACCGCCTTACAGGTAACAACTATGACACTTTCCAATGACGACAAAAAACACCTAAGGCGCTTAGGTCACAACCTCAACCCTGTGGTCACAGTTGCCGGCAATGGATTAAGTGAAAATGTCTTGGCAGAAATCGACCGTGCACTTAACGATCATGAGCTTATCAAAGTTAAATTAGCCGTCGGTGACAGCGAAGCCAAACGCCAAGTGATTGAAGCCATTTGCGAGCAAATGTCTGCGGAAAAAGTGCAATCTATCGGACACATTGTACTATTACTTAGGAAAGCCGATAAACCCAACCCTAAGCTATCTAACCTACTCCGCTAAACCTCATCGTTATTAGCCCATCTATTAAAGGTGGGCCACATTATCAATCTCGTATTCAATTTCACCTGAGGGCGTTCTAACAACCACAACATCACCGACCTCTTTGCCAATCAACGCTCTAGCTATGGGCGATTGATAAGAAATTTTGTTAGCCTTCACATCAGACTCATCATCGCCAACTATTTTGTAGGTCACTGTATCATCAGTTTCGATATTAATGATGTCTACCGTGCAGCCAAAAATGACCTTATCTCCTTCCGGAATTTGGCTGACATCAATAATCTGGACATTACCCAACTTACCCTCAATCTCCTGAATTCGGCCCTCAGCAAAACCCTGCTGTTCACGTGCAGCGTGATATTCAGCATTCTCTTTAAGGTCACCATGCTCGCGCGCTTCAGCTATCGCCTCTACAATTCTTGGACGCTCTACTTTTTTCAGGTGATCCAACTCTTCACGTAAGCTGTTAGCACCCTCAACAGTCATTGGTATCTTGTTCATCAATTATTCCTCAGGTGAAGGTCTTGAAGTCGGTACACTTTAATATCACCTTGTGTTTCCAACGCCATACATACAGCTTCACCGCCCGCTAATGTGGTGGTGTAATAAACGCCATGCTGTTCCGCACTGGAGCGGATGGCAGCAGAATCGGCAATTGCCTGACGGCCTTCAGTAGTATTCACAATCAAATCAATTTTATCGTTTTTGATCATATCGACAATATGAGGGCGACCCTCTTGCACTTTGTTAACCATTTCAACATCGCAACCAGCATCCTCGATCACCTTGGCAGTTCCCTCTGTTGCCACTAACTTAAAGCCCGATGCAATTAAGCTTTTTGCAACACTAGCGATAGCCGCCTTATCTGGTTCACGAACACTTAGAAATGCAGTTCCTGATGTAGGAATGGGGTCACTAGCTCCCAGCTCAGCCTTGGCATAAGCTTCAGCAAAAGTATCACCCACACCCATCACTTCACCGGTAGATTTCATCTCAGGCCCAAGAATAGGATCAATGCCAGGGAATTTATTAAAGGGCAACACAGCCTCTTTTACACTAAAGTAATTAGGCACTATTTCTTTGGTAAAGCCTTGATCTGCCAATGTCACACCCGCCATACAGCGTGCAGCTATTTTAGCGAGAGAAGTACCGATACACTTAGAAACGAAAGGTACGGTTCTTGAGGCCCTAGGGTTAACCTCAATCACGTAGATCTTGCCATCCTGCCAGGCTAATTGAACATTCATTAAGCCCTTCACACCCAACTCAACAGCCATAGCCTTAACTATGCTGCGCATCTCATCCTGCACATCGTCTGGCAAGCTATAGGGCGGTAAGGCACAAGCGGAATCACCAGAGTGAATACCCGCTTGCTCAATGTGCTGCATAATGGCACCTATCACTACCTCTTCACCATCAGAAACGGCATCAATATCCACCTCTACGGCTGACGATAAGAAGTAGTCCAACAAGACCGGCGCATCTTCTGACACCTGAACTGCTTCACGCATATAACGCTGCAATTCTTCTTCTTTATAAACAATTTCCATCGCTCTGCCACCCAACACATAGGATGGACGCACTACTAATGGATAGCCAATACCTGCAGCCGCATCAACAGCCTGTTCAGCAGAACGAACAATCGCATTCGGTGGCTGCAACAGGCCCAGCTTATCAATCATTTGCTGGAAGCGTTCTCGATCTTCTGCCCGATCAATAGCATCTGGCGTAGTACCAATAATGGGCACACCTGCCGCCTCCAATGCACGAGCCAACTTCAACGGCGTTTGCCCACCAAACTGAACAATCACACCCTTAGGTTTTTCTACTTCTACAATGGCCAGAACATCTTCCAATGTCACCGGCTCAAAATACAAACGATCAGAGGTATCGTAATCTGTAGATACCGTCTCAGGGTTACAGTTCACCATGATGGCTTCGTAGCCATCTTCACGCATGGCCAATGCCGCATGTACACAGCAATAGTCAAACTCAATACCCTGACCAATACGATTGGGGCCACCACCTAATACCAAAATCTTATCTCGACCAGAGGGCTGAGCCTCACACTCACGCTCATAGGTGGAGTACATATAAGCTGTTGACGTTGAGAACTCAGCAGCACAGGTATCTACCCGCTTAAAGACAGGTCGAATATCAACGGACGTACGCACTCTCCGTACATCTTTCTCGGCCACGCCAAGTAAATCTGCCAAACGCTTATCGGAAAAGCCTTTGCGCTTAAGACGATACATGTGCTGGGAAGAAAGCTTGTATAACGACACATTAGCCAAACCAAGCTCTTCAAGAATAATGTCTTCAATCTGCACCAGGAACCATGGGTCAATGGCCGAAAGAGCAAACACCTCATCCACCGACATACCAGCACGGAAAGCATCACCCACATACCAGATTCGCTCGGCACCCGGCTCTCGCAACTCTTGACGCAGTTCGATCAATCCTTCTTCGCTCTCCACATCAACCTTGGGTTCGAAACCAGCCGACCCTACCTCCAAGCCTCTTAGCGCTTTATGAAGAGATTCCTGGAACGTACGCCCAATGGCCATTACCTCACCTACAGACTTCATCTGAGTCGTTAGCTTGGCATTAGCTTGGTTAAATTTCTCAAAGGCAAAACGAGGGATCTTGGTAACAACGTAGTCAATACTGGGCTCAAATGAAGCTGGCGTTGCCCCCCCGGTAATTTCATTCTGCAGCTCATCTAGCGTGTAACCCACTGCCAGCTTCGCTGCCACTTTAGCAATAGGGAAACCTGTAGCCTTGGAAGCCAGTGCCGATGAACGAGAAACCCTGGGGTTCATCTCAATCACCACTAAGCGGCCATCTTCTGGATTTACTGCAAACTGAACATTGGAACCACCGGTTTCAACGCCGATTTCACGCAGCACCGCAATGGATGCGTTACGCATAATCTGGTATTCCTTATCCGTCAGGGTCTGCGCCGGAGCGACAGTGATCGAATCACCAGTGTGAACCCCCATAGGGTCAAAATTTTCAATGGAACAGATAATAATGCAGTTATCATTTTTATCCCGCACCACCTCCATTTCATATTCTTTCCAACCAATCAATGACTCATCAATCAACAACTCATTGGTTGGCGACAAATCCAAACCACGCTGGCAGATTTCCACAAATTCTTCGCGGTTATAGGCAATACCACCGCCGGAACCGCCCATGGTGAAAGAAGGTCGAATAATACAGGGGTAACCAAACCTATCGGGAACCTGTAGCGCCTCTTCAAGACTGTGAACAATGACAGCATTCGCAGTATCAAGGCCAATGGCTTTCATTGCTTTATCAAAGCGATCACGGTCTTCCGCTTTATCAATAGCGTCAGCATCCGCACCGATCATATCGACACCGAACTTCTCTAACACTCCTTCCCGCGCCAAATCTAAAGCACAGTTCAATGCCGTCTGCCCGCCCATAGTTGGCAGCAATGCATCGGGGCGTTCTTCCTCAATAATTTTTGCAACCGTACGCCACTCTACAGGCTCTATGTAAGTAGCATCAGCCATTGAGGGGTCAGTCATAATCGTTGCTGGGTTAGAATTAACCAGAATGACTCGGTAACCCTCTTCTCTCAACGCTTTACAAGCCTGAGCACCAGAGTAATCAAACTCGCACGCCTGCCCAATCACAATGGGGCCTGCGCCAAGGATTAAAATGCTTTTAATATCGGTTCTTTTTGGCATAAGTTTTTGTTTATTCTGGCATTAAATTAAAGTCTTCAAACGCGCAATTAAATCATTAACATTATTTTGCTCATTTGCCGCAGCTTCTTTTCAACCTCAGTTTCTTGTCAACCTCGGCTGCGAATCAAGTCAAAAAAGTGATCAAATAATGGCGCGGCATCATGGGGGCCAGGGCTCGCCTCAGGGTGCCCCTGAAAGCTAAACGCTGGTTTGTCTGTACGGTGGATTCCTTGAAGAGAACCATCAAATAGTGAGCGATGAGTAGCGCGAAGGTTATCTGGCAAAGACTCCTCATCCACGGCAAAACCATGGTTTTGACTGGTGATCATCACCGTATCAGCATCAAGGTCTTTTACCGGATGGTTTGCACCGTGATGGCCAAACTTCATCTTCACGGTCTTTGCACCGCTGGCCAGCGCTAACAACTGATGCCCCAAACAAATACCAAAAACAGGAATATCTGTTTCTAAAATTTGTTGAATCGCCTCAATAGCATAATCACAGGGTTCTGGATCACCCGGCCCATTGGAAAGAAAAATACCATCCGGCTTCATGGCCAGCACATCCGCTGCCGATGTTTTTGCAGGCACAACAACAAGGTCAGCACCACGATCAACCAACATACGCAAAATATTGCGCTTGGCACCAAAATCATAGGCAACTATTTTGTAAGGTTTTTCCGCCGGCTGCGTGTGTCCCTCTCCCAACTTCCAACTGCCTTCTTGCCAGTTATATGTTTCTGAAGTGGTAACGTCCTTGGCAAGATCCATCCCCTTCAAACCCGTAAATGCCCGGGCGTACTCCACAGCTTCCCGCTCATCCACCTCACCGGCCATGATGCAACCATTCTGTGCGCCTTTATCACGTAAAATACGCGTCAATGCACGAGTGTCTATATCTGCAATGCCAAGAATATTGTTAGCTTTAAGGTAGGCATCCAGTGTTTGCTCCGAACGAAAATTGCTCGCAAGCAATGGCAAATCGCGGATAACCAAGCCGGCAGCATGGATACTGCCCGATTCTTCATCTTCAGTATTTACGCCGGTATTGCCAATATGAGGATAAGTCAGGGTAACAATTTGGCGAGCGTAGGACGGATCAGTAAGAATTTCCTGATAACCGGTCAATGCTGTATTGAATACCACTTCACCACTGGAAACACCTTCAGCACCAATGGCTATGCCCTTAAAAACAGTGCCATCCTCAAGTGCCAGGATAGCGGACCGATGGGTATCGGTATTCAATGCAATCTCCTCAATTTCTAAATGTTCTACAACAACAATGAATTACCAGAGATAACTGGTAATAATAAAACGTCTGGAGTTCAAACTTTTCAAACATCTATGAAAGATCAAAGGCAGACTAATAAGCCGCAAAAAAGCGAGATGAAACCACTCGCCTCACCTCGCTTTCATATTTTCAACAATGCTATCCCTCTAACAATAATTCTAATGTTTAGAGGCTGTTTTGTACCAGCGGAAACTAACAAGGCATTTTAGGCTAAGCACTAGAATCTGTCTAGAAAATCCTTAAGTGAAAGAGCAGATCTTATATTGCCAAATCTTGCCCAAAAGACGATCACAGCAGATTGCTTATTTGAAGCCTCTATTTAAGACCAAGAACATCCTGCATATCGAACAACCCACTTTCTTTGGTCGCAATCCAGCTTGCAGCACGCACCGCACCTCGAGCAAAAGACATACGACTAGAAGCCTTGTGTGTGATTTCTACACGCTCGCCTTCTGCAGCAAATGTAACAGTATGATCACCCACAATATCGCCAGCACGTGCAGTAGCAAACCCGATGGTTTGACGATCCCTAGTACCTGTTTGACCCTCACGACCATAGACAGCGACTTCTTTTAAATCTCGATCTAATGCATTGGCCACAACCTCGCCCATACTAAGCGCTGTTCCGGAAGGCGCATCAACCTTATGGCGGTGGTGAGCTTCATAAACTTCAATATCAACGTCATCACCCAAGACTTTTGCAGCTACATCCAACAACTTAAAACAGAGGTTCACGCCTGTACTGAAATTAGACGCCATACAAAGTGCAGTGTCATTCTCCACAGCAAGTAGCTGAGCTTTTTGCTCATCGGTAAAACCAGTGGTTCCAATCACCATCTGTTTGCCGTGGGCAGTACAAACTCCAGCATTAGCAAGTGTTGCAACTGGGGCTGTAAAATCAATTAGCACATCAAAATCATCAACAACGTCTGCGAGATCACCTGCAACCTTAACGCCCAAATGACCAATACCGGCAAGCTCTCCAGCGTCAGCACCAATTAACGTGCTTTCAGGTCGCTCAATAGCAGCAGTCAAAGTAGTTTCTGGGCTTATCGTCACAGCCTCTATTAAAGCTTTACCCATACGGCCTGCGGCACCAGTCACTGCAATTCGTGTCATTTTTTATTCTCGCTATTTAAAAAGATATAAACTGCACTTTTGCGCTACCACTAATGACCAGCACTAGATAGTAAATCCATCAAAGAATTTTTTTACGCCCTCGAACCAAGATGTTTTCTTAGGTGAATGCTTCCCGCCTTCCAAACTATCTTGCAACTGTCGAATAAGCTCTTTTTGATCGTTATTGAGGTTTACCGGGGTTTCCAGAACCACCCGACACAGCAAATCACCGGGACCACCACCACGAACACTAGTTACACCCTTGCCCTTCAACCTGAACAAGCGACCGGTTTGAGTCTCCGGCGGTACTTTTAATTTTACCCTGCCATTCAGGGTTGGCACTTCTAACTCCCCACCTAATGCAGCATCAACAATACTGATTGGCACCTCACAATAGAGGTTACGACCATCACGCTGAAATAGCGAATGTTCACGTACATTGACCTGAACATAAAGGTCACCAGCTGGACCACCTTCAGGACCCGCCTCACCCTCACCACCCAGGCGAATGCGATCACCGGTATCAACACCCGGAGGCACTTTGACGGATAACGTTTTAGTTTCTTTAATTCGCCCCCTACCATGACAGCTACCACAAGGGTCGCTAACAACCTGGCCACGACCATGACATTTTGGACAGGTCTGCTGTACTGAAATAAAGCCCTGGGACATACGAACCTGACCATGACCACCACAGGTAGCACAGGTGGCAGGCTTAGAACCTTTCTTGGCACCCGAGCCATTACACTCATCACAAGCACAAAGTGTCGGCACTTTAATTTGTACTGTTTTGCCCCTTACAGCATCTTCCAGGCTCAGCTCAAGGTTATATTGCAGGTCAGAACCGCGCATGGGGCCACCGCGACCACGACCTCTGCCGCCACCGCTACCGCCAAAGATGTCCCCAAACACATCACCAAAAATATCACTGAAATTATCATGACCGCCACCAGGGCCGCCACCAAAACCACCATTAGGGTCTACGCCAGCATGACCATATTGATCATAGGCTGCCTTTTTCTCTTTATTAGAAAGCACCTCATAGGCTTCTGTCGCCTCTTTAAAGATGTCTTCTGCTTCCTTGTTATCAGGGTTGCGGTCAGGGTGGTTTTTCATCGCAATACGACGATAAGCTTTTTTAATATCAGCCTCAGCCGCACCCTTATTAACACCAAGAATTTCGTAGTAATCGCGTTTAGACATTCGCAGCCAACTTCTTTTATCAGTGATATCTGCCAAAGGCAGAACTTAATTTAATACATTGCGTTTAATACACCAGATTCAACACACTGGCAGTTTTTATGATGCTCAAATTTAGATCTTCAAATCCAATTCATCTAACCAAAAGGCCAAATGCAGCAAAGCGCGAGTCAAGGTTTAACCCCTAGCTCGCGCTTGCCGATGACATTATTGCTGGCCCTAATTCCTATAAGCCAGCCATAAGAAGTAAGTTGAAAACTTACTTCTTATCGTCTTCTTTTACTTCTTCAAACTCAGCATCAACCACATCTTCTGCACTGTCACCAGCAGTATCGGCACCACCAGCAGCTCCTTCTGCCTGCTGACCTTCTTCTGCAGCCTGCTCAGCATAGAGCTTCTGAGCCAAGGCAGATGAAGCTTCGGACAGCTTATTCGCTGCGGTATCCATTGCTTCTTTGTCGTCACCTTTAACAGCTTCTTCAACTTCAGCAATCGCTCCTTCAATGGCAGTTTTCTCTTCTTCAGAGGCCTTATCACCCGCTTCTTCCAAAGTTTTCTTAGCAGCGTGGGCAAGACCATCTGCAGCATTACGCGCTTGAACCAACTCTTCGAACTTCTGATCTTCAGCAGCATTCGCTTCAGCATCATTTACCATGCTTTCAATTTCATCATCAGACAAACCTGAAGATGCCTTGATCACAATGGACTGCTCTTTACCAGTCGCTTTATCTTTAGCATTTACATTCAAAATGCCGTTGGCATCAATATCGAAGGTCACTTCAATTTGAGGCATACCACGCTGTGCTGGCGGAATATCAGCCAGGTCAAAACGGCCCAGTGATTTATTACCTGTCGCCTGCTTTCTTTCACCCTGAACCACGTGAATGGTTACAGCGGTCTGGTTATCTTCTGCCGTTGAGAAAATCTGCGATTTCTTAGAAGGAATCGTGGTGTTTTTCTCAATCAATGGTGTGGCAACACCACCCATGGTTTCAATACCCAGAGTTAATGGTGTGACATCCAACAACAGCACATCAGTTACGTCGCCTGCCAATACTGCACCTTGAATCGCAGCACCCATAGCTACAGCTTCATCAGGGTTTACATCTTTACGAGGCTCTTTACCGAAGAACTCAGTTACTTTGTCTTGAACCATTGGCATGCGAGTTTGACCACCGACCAAAATCACATCATCAATCTCAGAAGCGGATTTACCCGCATCTTTCAATGCAATTTTTAGTGGCTCAATAGAACGCTCAACCAACTCTTCTACCAATGATTCGAGCTTGGCTCGAGTCAACTTCACAACCAGGTGCTTAGGACCAGTGGCATCAGCCGTAATATAAGGCAGGTTTACCTCTGTTTGCTGACTAGATGACAACTCGATCTTGGCTTTTTCTGCCGCTTCTTTCAGACGCTGCAGAGCCATAGGATCATTGTGCAGATCAATACTGCTTTCTTTCTTGAATTCATCGGCCAAGTATTCGATCAGACGCATATCGAAGTCTTCACCACCAAGGAAGGTATCACCGTTGGTCGCCAATACTTCAAACTGGTGCTCACCATCTACATCAGCAATTTCGATAATAGAAATATCAAAGGTACCACCACCCAGGTCATAAACCGCGATCACACGGTCACCAGGTGTTTTATCCATACCATAGGCCAGTGCTGCTGCCGTAGGCTCATTAATAATACGCTTAACATCTAGACCCGCGATTTTACCGGCATCTTTCGTTGCCTGGCGCTGGGAGTCATTAAAGTATGCAGGTACTGTAATTACCGCTTCAGAAACACCTTCACCTAAATAGTCTTCTGCGGTCTTTTTCATTTTCTTCAGTACTTCAGCAGAAATCTGAGGCGCAGCTTTTTTGTCGCCTTTTACTTCTACCCAAGCATCGCCATTGTCTGCCTTAACGATTTTATAAGGCACCATTTTGATGTCTTTCTGAACAACATCATCATCAAAACGACGGCCAATCAGGCGTTTTACCGCAAACAAGGTATTGTCCGGGTTGGTAACAGCCTGACGCTTCGCCGCCTGACCGACCAGAATTTCACTTTCATCAGTAAATGCAACAATCGATGGCGTAGTACGGCCACCTTCGGCATTCTCAATGACTTTCGGCTTTTCGCCCTCAAGCACTGCAACACAAGAGTTGGTTGTGCCTAGGTCAATTCCGATAATCTTGCCCATGTTTCTTCTCCGGGATTAAAACTTAATTTATTACTTAAAAATGGCTTCTGGTTGCTAATATTGGCCCGCAATAACGGATTTCAACCCTTGGCCCCTCTTTATACCTAAAAAGATTTATCTATATGGTTAACTAGCCGCAGCCTTTGCCACCACCACCATAGCTGGTCGAACCAACCGCCCATTTAAGGTGTACCCTTTTTGAAAAACGTCCACCACGGTATTAGGCACTTCATCAGGTATTTCCAGCATGCTCATAGCTTGATGAAACTCCGGATCAAAGGGCTGACCTTTCGGGTCGATTGGCTCTATTTTGTAGCGCACCAAAACATCTTGAAAACTCTTCAATGTCAGCTCAACACCTTCAGTTAATGCTTTCATTGCCTCATCATCTTGGTCAATTGCCTGTAGCGCACGCTCAAGGTTATCTACAACGGGCAATAACTCACCAACAAACTTTTCCAATGCATATTTATGAGCATTTTCCACATCACGCTCAGAACGACGACGTAGATTTTGCATTTCCGCCTGAGTCCTAAGTGATTGATCTTTTGCTGCAATTAATTCTTCCTGAAGCTTTGCGAGCTCATTGGCAGCATCTGGCGCACCTTCTGCTTCAGACTCTTGCAATTTCAGCTCATCAGTTTGAGACAAATTTGATTCCTGATCATGACCACCCTGATCTGGTTTACCCTGACTATGATTCTCTTCAGTTGACACGCAACATCTCCCTTAATAAGTACCTAGTTATGTCTATATTGTGGTTTCACACCGGTATATTGGGCCAAGGCAATCAGTTTCAAGGGCAGACGCATCGAAAAAATCTCGATAGTATTAGCAACAGGAACTCCGACCCAACTCTCTACAGGATAGATCTTTGCTAACCACCCTTATCGTTAAAAACTTCACGCTGGTTGAACACCTAGAAGTGGACTTCAACAAAGGTATGACAGCGCTAACGGGTGAAACTGGCGCAGGCAAATCACTCATGGTGGATGCATTAGCGATGGCATTAGGTGATCGCGCCGATACCGACAGAATTCGCAACAACTGTGATCGTGCTGAAGTCTCTGCCGTATTTGAATCGGGCATCTCTCCCCAGGTAAGGCAATGGCTAGAAAACAATGATTTTGAAACCATAAGTCAAAACTCGAAAACCTTAACTGACGAATATTTACTCAGGAGAGTATTAACAAAAGAGGGACGTTCTAGAGGTTATATCAATGGCCAGCCAGCTACCATGCAGCAGCTCCGTGAGCTGGGAGAATTTTTAATTGATATACACAGCCAACATGAGCATCAATCCCTCTTACGCAAAGAAACCCATCGGAAAATTTTGGATGATTTTGCTGGCTGCGCTGAACTAGCTAATCAAACTCAGCAATATTACCACCAGTGGGCTAAAACCAAGCGTCAACTTGAGCAACTTGAGAACGACTCAGATGAGCGAATAGCTCGAAGAGACCTTCTTAGCTTTCAACTTTCAGAACTGGAACAACTATCACTAGAAGAAGGCGAGATACCTCAACTGGAACAACAGCAACAAACTCTAGCCAATGCGGAATCAATTCTGCAAGACAGCCAAGCACTGCTACAACTCTGCTCTGAGAGTGAAGCCTTTAACCTGCAAAAGGCCCTTAATAAAGCCGTACAACTATTACAACAGATGCCGAGCAAACCAGACTCCCTTGAAGAGGCTGAAAAGCTACTGACCAGTGCACAAATAGAGGTTGATGAGGCAGCAAGAGAAATCCAACATCACCTGGATAGCTTTGAAGCAAACCCTGAAAAATTACAACAAATCGAAGAACG
>JAJFKD010000053.1 GCA_021773405.1 Porticoccus sp. | reverse complement strand
GGTGATGCTGGCTAGATATAATTTGAACAATGGGGCACCAGAACAGGTGGCTGTTCTTCTTAATGAGTTGGAATCTGAAGTAACGAATCAGCCTGATGTACTTAATGTCATGGCGCTAGCTCATTTGAAGCAGAATAAATTTCATGATGCCGTTGCTCTATTTAAGAAAGTTATTTCGTTGAGAGACGATGCACCTCAACCCCATCACCATCTTGCTCTTGCCTATCTTGGGCTAGGAAAAAAGAAAGAAGCCAAAGCTGAGTATGAAAAAGCAATTGAAATTTCCCCTTCTTACCTGGAACCTCGTATTGAGCTAACTAGGCTTCTCTTACAGGAAAAGGATAAGGAGGGTGCAGTTGAAAACCTTGAACTGTTGAAAAAATTATCTCCCGAGAACCCTGAGGTTTATCAGCTTGATGCTGTACGTGCACGATTGGATGGCGATCAAAATGAGGCCCTAGAATTGACGAAAGCGGCTTATGAAAAGGCGCCAAGTACAAGAAATATGTTGGTACTAGCTCACCAGCATTGGAGTATGGGGAAAAAGGAATTATCGTGGGATTTACTCAGTAGTTGGGTTGAAAAACACCCCAAAGATGTCTTGGCCAGGCTAGAGCTTGCGGACATGTATATGGGGAAAGGCGACGAGGATAAAGCAGCTGATCAATATGCCAAGGTATTAGAGGCTCAAAATGATAATACTCTTGCGTTAAATAATTTAGCTTGGTTGTGGCGTGATAAGAAACCTGAGATAGCGCTAAAGTATGCCGAGCAGGCGGCGGAACAGAGTAAGGATTCACCATTAGCTTTAGACACATTAGCTGTTGTGCTTCTAAAAAATAATGAGCCTGCTAAAGCGCAACGGACTATTGATCGTGCATTGGAGAAAAGCCCGGATAACCCTTCTATTAAATACCATCACGCGATGATTAATGCTGCTGCTGGAGAGAAGGCAAAGGCTAAAAAGTATTTAAAAGAATTATTATCTGGGGAAAAAGAATTTCCAGAAAGGCAAGAAGCTGAAGCCTTGTTAAAAACGCTATAACAAGCCTTTTTAGATGTTAGAAGCCAGCCCATCCGGCTGGCTTTTTTGTTTGTATGCCTGCACCGTATTTTCAAATTACAGTTTTAGCTTTTGGCTTAATAAGAGTTGGTGGAGCCTGTTTCACTCGAAAGATAACGATCAAAAGTGCTGGTAGAAGTAGTAGGTCAAAGATTAATGCGGCTAGCAGTCCTACGCTGGTTAAAACGCCAAAGTGCCCCATTGGTACAAAGGCACTTGCTAGTAACAACAGAAATTGAGAGCACAGAATAATGGTTGTCGTCATGACGGCTCTACCAGCCTGGTGGTAGGTTCTTGCCAGTGCAAAAACGGGATGGGCACCCTGCTTAACTCGGTCTATAAAACCATGATAGATATGTATGGTGTCATCAATGGCGATTCCTACGGCAACACTCGCAATCATTGCTGTTGCCATGTCTAACCAGATTCCAAAAATTCCCATGATGATGAAAATAAGCACAATGGGTGATAGGTTTGGGATCATGCAAATTAGCGTATCTTTCAATGATCGCCATAGTATCAGCATAAGAGTAAAGATAAGTAGAAGGGCTCCCCCTAAGCTTAAAATTTGCCCTTCAATTAATAATGTTTCTTGATCTGCAAACAAGCGGCCTGCACCGGTAATACGCCATTGTGTAGATTGAAGAGGATTCTGTGTCAGGTATTGCTCAGTTTTTTTCATCAGCTCGCTGATTTGATTTGCTCCATGAACGTTAACATTCATAGCAACCCTGGCTTGTTGATAATCCTCATCAATAAAGTCGTACATGTCTTCTCCATCATAGATAAACAAGTACTGACTGATTAAATTTGAATCTTTTGGGATAGAGAGGAAATTATCGTCTTGTGAATGGAATCCCCAATTCATCTCTTCGATAAAATCTACAACAGAAACTGTTTTATCCACCTCTGGTTGTTTTTCCAGCCAGACCTGGAAGTCTTTAAAGTAATGCAGTGTTTCCGGTTGGGTAAGTATCTCAGCTTCCATTTCCGCTGAAGAAGAGGTACTAAAAATGATTTCCAGAGGTGTTGTACCGACTAACTTTTCCTCAACGTAATCCGTTGCTTTTCGTAATGAATGTGTGGGTGGAAAGAACTCTTGTATATTGGTTTCAACTTCTACCTTGGTAATAAAGGGAATGGTTGCTGCCAACATGAAAAAAATACAGATGAGGACAATGGCTGGGTTTCTGAGACCTGTGTGGAATAATTTTTTTACCAGAGTATCCATGAGTGTTAAACCAGATGCCCTGCTTGGCCAGTCACTCATATCAAAGCGTGCAAATATTGTGGGGAGTATATGAATCACAATAAGATAAATCAGTAATACACCTATCGCAGCAGTTAAACCAAAAACACTTATGGGTGGGATGGGGCTAAGCCCTAAAGAGGCCAGCCCTGCCGAAGTTGTGAGTGCACTAAATAATGCAGGGCGTTTAATTTCAGACAGTGCTGCATTGACGCGGTCTTTACCAGTAAAGCCACGTTTGGATGCGTAATGAAGCGCATTAAATAAGTGGACTAATGCTGCAATGGTTAGAGCAGATAGCAGGGGGGGGATAATCCCAGAAATTGAATTGAATGGCTGCTGGAATAGAACATAAAAGGTGATAGTGGAGCTTACGACAGCACCCGTGGTGACTCCCGTAACAATTACGGCGAGAACTCGATGGAATAACCACCAAACCAGTAACAGACCAACAATGACTGTTGCTGGAATAAAGATCATATTATCCCTCAGAATAGCCCTCATTTGTGCAACATCTGTGGGGATTTCTCCCGCCATAACGGAGAGGTAGCCATCTAGCTGATGATCATTGATGATTGTTAGAATTTCTTCTTCCAAAGCGAGGTGGCGAATACTGTCATCTAAAGCTTGGGGGATGATCACTAGGGCAATTGCAGAACCATCTGCTGCCACCAGGGAATTTTTAGCAAAGCGGTCGGAGATGACATGATTTAAGCGTTCTTGGGGTGTGGTATTTTCCAGGTTTTCAATGTCTATTAAAGGGTCAACCAGGAAGCCCTCTTCAGAACCACTGATATGGTCTTGCCGGGTGAGGCTGATGACATCGTCAATAAGTTCGTGCTCGGCTAGGGTTTCTCCAAGGTTGTAGTAAGCATTCAAAAAACCATCGGAAAAAAGTGCTACACCCTCAAATAAAATAATAATGACTTCATCATCGGGAAAGGTTTCTCGTACTTTGTCATCAAATACGACTGAAGGTGCATCAGAGGGTAAAAAAGTTTTAGGAGCATTATTAATATTGAGATTTGGCAATAGAAGGTTCGGTAGTACGGCTACAATCAACAGGCAGAGAAAACAAAAATAAAGTTTCCAGGGTAACCGGGAAACACGGCCTTTTAGTGTTAAGTCATTCTCCGTCAGCAGCTCAAGCTCAACAAGCTCTTCACCATTTAGGCGGAGAGTGTGTGCATGTAGTTGCGCTTTAGTTTCAGTGCCATTGGGTTGTTTGATATTGACCAGAGCTTCTG
>JAJFKD010000052.1 GCA_021773405.1 Porticoccus sp. | reverse complement strand
CGAGCACTGCGGAACATCATAGAGAATGCAGTGCGTTACGGCGAAGGTGTCGAGGTCACCTATACCCGGCAATATGACAGAGCCTTGATCTGGGTTCGCGATCATGGCCCCGGCATCCCGGACACTCAACTTGAAGAGGTTTTCGAGCCTTTTTACCGGGTCGAGACGTCACGCTCACGCGAGACAGGTGGCACCGGTCTCGGCCTGTCAATTGCACGCACAATCTTGCGATCGCATGGTGGCGATATCACTTTGCGTAACCACCCGGACGGTGGGCTTCTCGTGCGACTCGACTTGCCGTTCTCACAAAGTTTCAGCTATCAAGAAAGGACAAGATCATGAATGACTATATGTGGTTGAAAACCAGCGTGGTCGCTCTGTTGGCAGGCACAGTGCCGGCGCTCGCGGATCCGGGCAGCAATGCCAATGGCACCTTTGGGCACATGATGTGGGGTGGCGGACATGGCTGGTGGGCCGGTTTCGGCATGATCCTTTTCTGGGGATTGATTATCGCAGTTGCCGTTTTCGTCTTTCGAACGCTTACCAGTAACCGGGTTGGTGAGACCCGCGATCCGATGGACATCCTCAAGGAACGCTACGCGCGCGGTGAGATCGACGAAGACGAGTTTCGGCGCCGGAAGCAGGAACTTCAAGGTTGAGCCATCAGGCCCCTGCCTGCGTCGCCTCAAACGCCCGAATGCCAGACAGGCGGGGTAAGGTTGCTCTTTCTCTGGTGTATCTCATCAATCCCCTGCCAAGCGCGTATCGGTAGCGCTTTCCAGGGCGTTCAGAACCGCCTGCGTCGTCAACAGCTCTGGCAGAACGATGCCTTCCGGTGTGCTCGGTCCGTAGTCGGCGGCGATCACAGTCTGACTGTCAGCACGGAGCTGGCCGCCGCGGGTCAGCATATCCAAGTCGTCATGTGCAAATCGAACCGTGAGCCCTTGATCGATCGCGTCGCCAACCGTTCCACGGCGGTCGGGCCATTGATGGCGCGTTCGATATCGAAGTTCGCGTCGATCCGGGCCACAACCTCCAGCGCGACAGGGGAGATGTCATGGGCGGGCTTGCCTTCCGGGCATTCCCCTTGATGTCGGCGATCTTGAAGAACTTGCGCCGGGCATGGCTCCAGCACAGAGCACTCTCGACCGACCCAGAATCGCGGTCGGCGCGGTAGAGGTCGTTGTTGCCCCCATAGGAATCCGCTTGCAGGATGCCCTGCCATCCGGCGAGATACCGGTTCGGATTGGCCATCCCACGGTCGCGGGAAAAGGGGAACAGCGCCGCAGGAGGGTTTCCGCCGGCAAAGGGACGATCGTCACGGACATAGGTCCACCATGGCCGCGCGGTTTGCGTGCCGCCCTTTGCCGGCAGTTGCACCGTCGTGTCACTGCTCGAAAAGGGCGGCGAGCAACCGAAGAGTAAAACCGTAAAGAGGATCGCCCAAGCCAAACTCTATTACTCGGCTAGGCCGTTCTCTTTAGCTGCTCTTCGTCGTGTTGTTTCGTTGCCAAATCGGCGAGGATCGGACAATCTGGGCGGTGATCCCCGGCACAGGCGTCCACCAGGTGAGCCAGCGTCGCACGCATTTCCTTTAGTTCCGCGATTTTCTCGTCGATCCGTTCGAGATGTTGCTCGGCAATCTCCTTGACCTCGGCGCTAGCGCGTTCTTCGTCCTCATAAAGAGCAAGGAGATTGCGACAGTCCTCTATGCTGAAGCCAAGCGCACGGGAACGTCCGAGGAAGGCAAGCTTGTGTGCGTCGCTTTCACGAAATATGCGATAGCCGTTCGTGCTGCGAAGAGGCTTCACAAGCCCAATATCCTCGTAATATCGGATCGTTTTGGCTGGCAGGCCAGAAAGGGCGGCGACATCTCCAATATTCATGATCAGGTTCTCCTTATTCAGCGGCGACAGGGGTAGGAGATAGCGAAGCGGACGCATCACGATCTGGCACCTTGGCTTCATCCATGACGGGACGGACCCGGCGCAACCGCAGGGCATTCGTCAGCACAAAGACGGAACTGAGCGCCATGGCGCCCGCGGCCAGCACCGGCGACAGCAACAGCCCTAAGGCCGGAAAGAGTACGCCTGCCGCCACCGGGATCAACGCGACGTTATAACCAAAGGCCCAGAACAGGTTCTGGCGGATATTGCGCATGGTCCGGCGGGATACTTCGAAGGCGTTGACCACGCCGCGCAGATCGCCGGACATCAGCACGACATCGGCGGATTCGATGGCAACGTCGGTGCCGGTGCCGATCGCAATGCCCACATCGGCATGGGCGAGCGCCGGCGCGTCGTTAATGCCGTCGCCGACAAAGGCGACCTGTTCGCGGTTATCGCGCAGAGCGTCCAGCGCGGCCACCTTGCCGTCGGGCAGGACGCCCGCGATCACGTGGTCAATGCCGGTTTCCTGCGCAATCGCCTCAGCCGTTTCGCGCTTGTCCCCGGTGATCATCGCGACCTTCAGGCCGAGGCCGTGCAGCGCAGCGATGGCGGCGGCGCTGGCGGGCTTGACCGGATCGGCCACGCCGATGACCGCCGTTACCTTCCTGTCCACAGCCGCAAACAGCGCCGTGCGACCCTGCTGCGCAAGGTGCCGCTCGGAGTCTGCCAGTTCCTCGATGCTCAGCCCTTCGCGGACCATCAGGCGGTCCGCGCCGACCAGCACCTCGCGTCCTGAGACCGTGGCCTGCACTCCGTAGCCGGTGTATGACGTGAATGCCTCGACATCGAGGCGTGCAGCACCCTCGGCCTCGCCCGCCCGCACGATCGCTTCGGCAATGGGATGTTCGGACTGCGCTTCGACCGCGGCGATCAACGCCAGCACCTCCGCCCGCTCGAATCCGTCGGCCAGAACGAGGTCGGTCAGTTCGGGGCGGCCTTGGGTCACGGTGCCGGTCTTGTCGAGCGCGACGACATCCACCGAAGTCAGTTGTTGCAGCGCGTCGCCCTTGCGGAAGAGGACTCCCATCTCGGCCGCGCGACCGGTGCCCACCATGATCGAGGTTGGCGTGGCAAGGCCCATGGCACAGGGGCAGGCGATGATCAGCACCGACACGCCGGCCACCAGTGCGTAGGATAGGGTAGGGGAGGGGCCGAAAAGTAGCCAGACCAGAACAGTCACGGCGGCCAGTGCCATAACCGCCGGCACAAACCAAAGCGTGATCCGGTCCACCAGGCCCTGGATGGGCAGCTTTGCGCCCTGCGCCTGTTCCACCATGCGGATGATCTGCGCCAGCGTCGTGTCGGCACCAACACGTGTAGCCCGGAACTGGAAGCTGCCGGTTCCGTTTACGGTGCCGCCGGTCACGGGATCGCCTTGCGCCTTGGCTACGGGAATCGGTTCCCCGGTAATCATGCTCTCGTCCACATGCGCGGTGCCCTCCGTCACCTCGCCGTCCACCGCGATGCGCTCGCCCGGTCGGACAAGCAGAATATCGCCCGCGCGGATCCGCTCGATGGCAACGCCCTGTGGCTCGCCATCGACCAGAACCCGCGCGGTGCGGGCCTGGAGGCCGAGCAGTTTCTGAATCGCGGCACCGGTGCGGCCCTTGGCGCGCGCCTCCATCCAGCGGCCCAGAAGGATCAGCACGACGATCACCGCCGCCGCCTCGAAATAGACGGCGCGTGACGCCTCGGGCAGCAGCGCAGGCGCGAAGAGCGCGGTCACGGAATAGAGATAGGCCGCGCCAGTGCCGACGGCCACGAGGCTGTTCATATCCGGCGCGCCCTTCAAGAGCGCGGAAAACCCTTTGGTATAAAAGTGGCGCCCGGGCCAGAACAGCACGATCGTCGTCAGCACGAACTGGATCGTCCAGCTTGTCTGGTGCCCGATCGTGCGGCCGATCATCTCGTGCATCCCCGGCACCAGATGCGCCCCCATCTCGAGCAGGAAGACAGGCAAAGCCAGGCTCGCCGCGAACGCTGTCTTTCGTGCCAGATCGCGCGCTTCGCCTTCCTTGCGTGCGCCACGATCCTCTGCGGATGTATCGGCGGCGGCCTCTGCCGGGTAGCCGGCCTCTCCGGCGGCGGTTAGCAGCTCAGAGAGCTCCACCGCGCCCTCGACATAGGTCACGGTTGCGGTCTCGGAGGCAAGATTGACGTCGACCTCCAGAACCCCGGGCACCGCCGTCAGCGCCTTGCCGACACGGCCGACGCAGGAGGCGCAGGACATGGACGAGACGTTCAGGCGGACTGTCTGCGTGCGGGCCGGGTAGCCAGTCCGCTCCAGCGCCTCAATCACCTCGGATATCCGGGTTGACGAATCGATCCGGGCCTGTACCGTCTCGGCCGCAAGGTTCACGCTTACCTCCTCAACGCTAGGCAGCGCCGAAAGCGCGCGTTCGACCCGTCCGACGCAGGATGCGCAGGACATGTTCTGAACAGAGACCCGCAGGTCTTGGGTAGTTTGCATGAAGGTCTCCTTTGTCTCTCGGGAAGACATCTAGGGCTTCCCCTTGCTGGAAGGTCAAGCTTCTCGGCGCACTTTTTTCGCGCTTGACCTTACCACGCTGGAAGCACTCACCTGACGATGAGAATGAAGGAGACGGATATGAACAGCTTCACTATTCCGGAAATGAGTTGCGGGCATTGCACCGCGGCAATCGAAAAGGCGATCAAGGCAATCGATCCGACCGCGACCGTTTCGTGCGACCTTGGAACGCGAACCGTTGCGGTCGAGAGCTTTCTCAGCGACCGGGCAGTGTCCGAAGCGATCCGCGATGCGGGTTACGATTTGGCGGCGCCAGCCGCGACCTGAGACGCGATCGGCGCCGGAATAACCGGCGCCGATTCCGCTCGAATATGCTATTCGGCCGTCTCGCGCGTCTCTTCCACCAATGCCCTGAGCTGGTCTACTTCAACGAATCCGGGCACAAGGTTGTCCCCGATCACGAAGGACGGGGTGCCGCTAAATCCAAGCGCCTGTGTCAGGCGCATGGAGGTCGCGATATGCTCCTGGATCTCGGGGGCCACCATGTCTTCACGCAACCGTTCGACATCGAGTCCAACTTCCTCCGCAATTCTCATGACGGAAGCTTCCTCGGCGCGCCCTTGCATACCCATCAGAGCCCAGTGGAACTCCTCGTACTTGCCTTGTTCCCGCGAGGCCAAGGCAGCCTTGGCGGCGAAGACTGATCCGTCGCCAAGGATGGGCCATTCCCGATAGACCAGCCTGACGTTGTCATCGCCGTCCAGCAGCCCTTGAACTTCGGCCATGGCACGTTTGCAATAGGGGCAATTGTAGTCGAAGAATTCGACTACGGTGACATCCCCGTCCGGGTTTCCAAGAACCGGCGCATTCGAATCCCGGTCGAGCAATTGGCGCTCGTTGTTCAGAACTTCGGCCTGCGCCTGAGACTGGGCGGCGGCCTGCTCGGCCTCCAGGATTTGCACCGCTTCCATGATGATCTGCGGATTCTCCCGAATGGCTTGCAAGGCAAGCTCCTTGATCCGCTCGTCTGTCAGATCTTGAGCGATTGACGCGAAGGGGGCAATCGCCAGTCCAATTGCCATTACCATTGTCGGAAAACGACGCATTTCAGTTTCCTTCCTGCTGTCGCGGGGCAGCACTGCGTGTGGCTTGAATGGCGCGCTGTCGCTCCGGCCACGTCGATTTGATATAGGCGATGATGTTCCAGATCTCGGCATCAGACAGCTGGTCGCCGAATCCAGGCATGCCGCTTTCAAACTCGACGCCCTGGAGAGCGAGCGCGGCCTTGCCGCCCAGCCTGGTGTAGTCGAACAGCACACTATCGGAGTGATGCCAGGTATGCCCCGTCTCGTCATGCGGGGGGGCAGGCAGAATGCCATCGGGTCCGGGTGACCGCCAGTCCGGCTGGCCTTCCAAGTCCGCCCCGTGGCAGGAGGCGCAGAATTCACCATAGAGCTTTTCGCCCTGAACAATATCGGCATCTTCCGGCATGGCTTCGGTCTGCGCACCGGCCGTGCTCTCAAACCAGCCAACGGCTCCGGCTGCACCCAGAACAATCACCGATAATGTCAGGTACTTTCGCATCACGTCACCCTTATCCAGGTCATCATGCCGGAGGCGGCATGACTCAACATGTGGCAGTGAAACAGCCAATCGCCCGGATTATCGGCCACGAAGCCGATTGTCCGCGTCTCACTGCCGAACATCAGAAGCGTGTCACGGAGAGGGCCAAGGGCACCGTCTTTCTCGATCTCGCGGAAATGCATTCCATGCAGGTGCATCGCGTGCGGAAAGGAAGTGTCGTTGTAGATCTCGAGCTTCACCGCCTGTCCGGCCTCCACATCGGCAAGCGGTGTTTCGGTCATTCCGATCGTACCGTTGAATGCCCAGAATTCGTTGGCCTCGACAAGTTCTCGGAACGTCTTGCGCTCGCCGTTCAGGGTCGCGGCATCCAGCGTTCCCATCGCGCCACCCTGCATGTTCAGCCGCACGGAAACGGCCCTTTCGAGACCCGGCACTTCCATTTTCGGATTTCGGGGCAGAGGGGCAGGGGGGTCACGACGAGAGGCCAATGCCAGACTGCTGACAGGGAAGGCCACTTGTGACATGCCTTCCTGGTCTTCAATCCGCACCAGATGCGCCGTCTCTCCAAGCTCGGCGGTGACGTCGACGATAAGGTCAGCGCGCTGACCAGGCCCGAGAATGAGTACGTCGTCCAACGGCTTCGCCGAGTCCAATGGCATCCCGTCAAGGGCAATTGTCCAGCCCTCCATTCCGGCGAGCGACAGGAGGAAGATCCGCGCATTGGCGGCATTGATCAGTCGAAGGCGCAGGCGTTCGTTCTGCCGCACATCGAGCGCCAAATCATGTTTCCCATTCGTCGCGATGAAGTTGCCGCGTCGGCCCGCGTGACTGCGATCGTGTCGCGACGTGAAATCGGAATCGATCTGCGCGGTCTCGGAATCGAGAAGCCAATCGTCCAAGATCAGAACTTCGTCGCGATCCACATCGGGAGCGTCCGTCTCCTCAACGATCAGCGCGCCGTAAAGTCCGCGAGCGACCTGCTCAACCGATCTATTGTGCGCGTGATACCAATAGGTCCCGGCATCGGGTGCGACAAAGTTGTAATCGAAGCTCTCGCCCGGTTCGACGCCTGCTTGGGTCAGCCCTGCGACGCCGTCCATCGCGTTGTCGATCCGCATACCGTGCCAGTGGACAGAGCTTGCCTGCGGCAATTCGTTCAGGAACCTTCGCTGAACCCGTGCGCCCTGCGAGATCCGCAACTCCGGGCCGGGCATCAGGCCATCATATCCCCAGATTTCCGTCTTCGGATAGGTTGGTGGCGCCAGCTGGACTGCAGCCGATCGAGCCTTCAATTCGTCAAACTGCGGCGTCACGGCGCGCGCGGTTTTCGGCAACCCAACGGCTACGGCCGCTGCCGCGCTGTGCGAAAGGAAATCCCGCCGAGTCTTCATCGTGTCCTTTCCTTCCCTGTTACCGGCCAGCTCGGCGAGAATGTGTCCGCGGCCTGCGGCGGATTGCGCGCCGCGGGGCATCGAGTGCGGCGTCAGGAATGGTCGCCAGTGAAGACAATGCCGGCTTCCATGCCCCCGGCGCGGTGGCCGGGCACGTTGCACGCGATCAGGATATCCTCGGCATCGCCGCTGAAGGTCCAGACCAACTCGGTTGCTTCACCGGGTTCCAGAAGCCGGGCATTCGCGTCGGTATGCATCATGCCCTGGCTGCGCATCTTGTCATGGTCGAGGCGTCGCGTCGTCATCATCCCGCCCTTCATCATCGCCCGCATTTCGTTGGCATGCGCATCGTGCATGTCATCAGTGGCGATTGCGAATTCATGGACCACGCGCCCTACGTTCTTGAGCACGAATTTCACCGTTTCGCCCTTCTCGATTTCGAAGTCGTCGGGGTCGAAATACATCTCCCCCAATTCGACTTCGATCTCCCTGTCGATGTGCGAAATATCACCTGTCTGGCCGATATCCGCATCCTCACCGTGGCCAGGGGACGCGTTTGCCGCGCCCGCTCCCGCAAGCAACCCCACAACCGCCAGGGTGGTCCAGTTTCCAAATTGCGCGCAAGTCATGTGCTTCGTACCTCCGAGAAGATTTCCGTGGACCCAACGATACTTGAATACGTGGTAACTCGAAACGTTTTTGGCAATCTCGTAGCCGGCCTGCACGTCACGACCGTGTTCGTGCCACCTTGCCCTTCTTTCCTCCGCAACTGGGCGGAACGGCCAATAGACCGTTCCGCCGCTGCGGTCAGCCGCTGACTTCGTCGTCACCGAATTTGAATGAACCGACCATCCCCGCCTCGCGATGTCCCGGGACGTTGCAGGCGAAGCCGACCTCTTCTTCACCGCTGAAGGTCCAGATGATCTCGGCGGTTTCACCCGGCTCCAGCAGGACGCTGTTGGCATCGTCATGCATCATCCCGGCCTCCATCATCTTGTCGTGGCGCAATTTGCGCATGGTCATCAGGCCCTTCTTCATCATCTCGCGCATCTCGCCCCTGTGGTTGTCCCACATGGATTCGGTGCCGAGATTGAACTCATGCACGGCGCGCCCATCATTCGTCACGATGAATTTGACGGTTGTACCTTTCTCGATCTCGATCTCTTCGGGGTCGAACGCCATCTCGGTCATACCGACTTCGATCACCTGGTCGATTTTCGAAACGTCACCGACCTGGCCGATATCGGGCTTTTCGCCGTGACCGGGACTCGCTAGGGCGAACGACGAGGATACCGCAAGCGCGCAAGCGGCCAGTGCGGTGCTAAGGGTGGTTTTGTACTGCATCTTTCTACTCCATAGTTTCACGTTCCATTTGCCTGCTTTCAGGCCTCTGCGGACGGTCGCGGAGGCGGCGTTCGAGGCGAAAACGTGATGGAGCCAGGCCTTTCCTCAGGCCAGACTTTTCGGGCCCGCTGGACAAGCTGGGACATCCGGAACATCGGATCGGGCGCCAGTATGGCGATCAAGAAACAATCAAGCCCCGAGTGGCAATGGCTCTCCGGCAGATCGTGTCCGGACGTCGTGGCAAGAGCGGAACCATCGAGGTAATCGGCCGTGGCGTGGTCCTGATGAACACCAGGTACAGCCTCGGTCCCGGCGGTCGCCATGGCGGAGAACGTGACATAAATCACAAGCAAAACCGCGCCGGAAAAATCCCGCCAGGGCCGTTCTGTCAGTGCCGCGCGCATCAGTTGATCCCGTTTTCCCGCTGCAATTCGCGCACATAGCGTGCGATCATTTTCACATCGGCATCGGTAAGGCCCTCTACCGGTGGCATGTTCCCGAATTCCCAATGATGGGTCCTGACCCCGTTCTTCGCGGCGAGCACGAAGGCCATGTCGGAATGATGCGAAGGTTCATAGATCTTGTGTACGAGCGGCGGTGCAACACCATTCTGGCCCGCCGCGTTGGCACCGTGGCAATCCGCGCATTTCGCCTCGAAGGCGCGCTTGCCGATTTGCGCTTCGGGCGACAGCTCCGCGGGCAGCGAGACCTCTACGATGGGCGCACCTTGCGCAACACCGCTTGTATCCGGCGGCACCATCGAGTGACCGGCGGACTCTTGAGCGGATTGGGTCGCGTTCCAATAAACGGCAAAGCCACCGACCAATAGAAAGGCGACAATGGCCAAAAGCGTCTTGTTCATTCTTTACAGTCCCTCGCGAGCATCTACTCGACTCAAATCAACTTCACCTGCGTTCCCACCGGCGTTCTGTCGAAGACCTCCTCGATATGTTCGTTGTAGAGGCCGATACAACCGTTCGACGACCTGCGCCCAATCTTTCGCGTATCCTGGGTGCCGTGGATCCGGTAGTACTGCCAAGTCAGGTAGAGCGCGCGGGTGCCCAGCGGATTGGTGGGGTCTCCGCCCGCAATACGCGCTGGCCATTCGGGGTTTCGCTCGCGCATCGACGGCGTCGGCGCCCAGCTGGGGTCCTTTCGTTTCTCGACAACCTCGGTATAGCCCCGCTTCGTCAATTCATCCGTTAGCGGAACCGATGTCGGGTAGATGCGCATCTCGCCGTCGGCGGTCCAGTGCTGAAGCACCCTCGTGGTCGTGTCCGAAATGATGACGCCCTTGCCCAGGTTATCAAAGTGGTCCCGCCACTCGTGCGTTCGAAACGACGATATGTTGCGACGCGTCGGGGCAGCGTCCTGTGCCCGAAGAATCGACGGCGCGGCCAAGGCGATAGTGACGCCGGTGACGGCCACGAGAAAACGCCGACGATCAATCGAAATTGATGCCTGCTCGGACATTGCCTGAGTGCTCCTAGTTTCTTGCCTGTTGACGAGCGTAGACCACCTTCCAGCGCTGGAGGGTCAAGCAGGTTCTCTCTGACATAACGGTGATTTTTGTATCGGTTTGTAATGTTGACCTTCCCGTGCTGGAAGCCGGTAGCCACGCCATACATATTACCAGAGAAGCGAGCGGAGATATCATGGAAGACAAGAAGGCTGCCCAACCGGGATCGGAAAAGCTTATGAAATACGGGATGTGGGCCTGCTGCGCGGTAATGGTCCTGCCGATCATTGCCTTTCTCGCGGCGGGGCGGGTTTCCGGCGTGTCCAGCAGCCTCATCACATTCGCGCCGCTCCTCCTCTGTGTCGGGGTCCATTTGGTCATGCATCGCTACATGGGAAAATCCTGTCATGGAAAGTCGCGTGTTGATGACAACAAGCACGAGGCGCCCGAAAACCGAGCGGGCACAAGAATTGCGGCCGAATAGACGCCGCGCATTGCTGTTCCGAGGCGCTCCCGTCCTTCTCCTTGCTGTGCTGGGCGGTTGTTCTACGACACCGAAGGAGTGCTTCGCGAATGACACGACACGCCTATCAACCAGTGGAAGCGAAGCGCTGATCCCGCAGGGTTGTGTGGTAACCGAAACCAGAGCGAACGGACTGGTGGTTCTCGACTGTGGAGGCGGCCGCGTCGGCTTCATGGTTCGTGCAAAGCCAGACTAGAAAATGATGCAATATGGAATGAAGGCTGACCCAAAGAAATGACATCTCAGAGACGAAGGACATTTCTGGTCGTTTCCGGGCTGGCCATTTTGTATGCTGGCTTTCGAATTGTTCCCGGTTTAGGGCGCGAAGATCTCGACTTCGAAGAGATTGACGATCCGGTTGGGTTCCGTCGGCTGGCAGCCGGAAAAAGCTCGGCAGGTTTTGATCCATTCTTCGGCTTGGAGGATCCAACAGGAAATAATCACGCGGAAGCCGAGAGCAGGGTGAGGAGTAACATCTGCGCCACCCTGTACGGCGATGCACTCGGTGCTGGGGAAGACGTCCCGGTAGCGTCCTTTTCAGACTCTTATTGCCTGTATTGCCGGGTGCAGACCAAGCGGCTCGCCGACATGGAAGCGCGTTCGGCCAGCGGGATCCGCGTTGCCTGGCACGAGTTGCCGCTATTGGGAGAGACGTCGACACTTGCCGCGAAGGCAGCTCTGGCGGCAAGAAACCAGGGGTCGTATCCCGCTTTCCACGAACGTCTTATGAAATCGCCATTTCAGGCGACACCCGAATACCTCCAGGCACTCGCGGATGATATTGGCATCGATCATTCACAATTGACTGCCGACATGAACGGTGAACGTATTCTTCTCGAATTGGAGAACAGCGCGGCAGTTGCGCGTATCTTTACGTTCATCGGCACGCCGGCGATGGTGATCGGTCGGACCGTGATCCAAGGAGAAATCAGCGAGCGAACGATCCAGGACGTGGTCGCGAGGGAACGAGAGGAAGGCTGGGTATCGGTATGTCAGCAGATTTGAGAGAAAGGATTTTGGTCCATCTTGACTGGGTTTTCATCTACCTGGTTTCTGCAATCCTCGCAAGTCTCGTTGCCGCAACGTCAGTCGTGGCTGCCGGATCGGAGAGTTTCAGGAATCCTGCGGTCGATGCCCGCCTGATCATAGCGGAAAACGGTATCAATCCGGACGCGACGTCGATCTCAGCTGGTCTCCATCTGCAACTCGGCGAGGGTTGGAAGACCTACTGGCGCTCGCCGGGTGAGGTCGGTCTGCCACCGTCGATCGTCTGGGCGGGTTCCAAGAACATCGAGGAGGCCGAGTTTCTTTGGCCGGCACCCGAGCGGTTCACTGCCTTCGGGATCGAGAATTTCGGCTATCATGACGAGGTCGTCTTTCCGATCCGGATTGTGCTTTCGGACCCCGGTATGCCCGTCGCGCTGCGCGCGCGCGTGAGCCTGCTGACCTGCTCGACGGTTTGCGTTCCGCAAGAGTTCAATCTCTCGCTGGACCTGCCGAGGGCCAGCGGGATCGACAACGAGGCGGCAGGGCTGATTTCGGCCTATTCTGCGCGCGTACCAGATGATGGCACGGAAAGCGGAATCAGGATCACCTCCGCCCATCTGGATGACGAAGAGACGGTCCTGACCCTGACCGCAAGAAGCGATGAGCCATTCGAAGCTCCCGATGTCTTCCCCGAACTGGGCGAAGGGACCGCGTTCGGCAAGCCTGACATTAGGTTGGGGAAAGGGGGGCAGTTGGTCTGGGCGCGGCTGCCGATCCTGGCCGCTGCATCTGACCCGCCCGAATTGCAGGTAACGGTCACCGATGGCACCCGAGCGGCCACGCTGAACCCCGTGTTGTCCGAGGATGCGCCCGCACCGCCTTTCAGCATCGCCGCGGTAGTGCCAGGTCTGGGCGAACTGGCGTGGATCGCCGCCCTCGCCTTTCTCGGTGGGCTGATCCTGAACGTGATGCCGTGTGTGTTGCCGGTGCTGTCCATCAAGCTTTCGTCCGCCGTCAAGTCCGGCGGCCTGTCCCCGGCACGCATCCGCACCGGATTTGCGGTCTCCGCCCTCGGCGTCCTGGCATTCATGTGGGTTCTCGCCGGTGCGACGATTGCCGCGCGGGGTTTCGGGCTGACGGTCGGATGGGGCATGCAGTTCCAGAACCCGGTCTTCCTGGCGGTGATGCTGGTCGTGCTCGTTATCTTTTCGGCCAACCTCTTTGGCCTTTTCGAGATCGCGCTGCCATCCTCATGGCAGACCCGTCTCTCGCGCGCAGGCGGGGGTGCGGGTTATGGCGGCGACTTCGCGACCGGCGCCTTCGCCGCCATTCTGGCCACGCCATGTTCGGCACCCTTCCTCGGCACGGCGATTGCCTTTGCGCTTGCCGGGCGTGCCGTCGACATCGCGGTGATCTTCACTGCACTGGGGGTCGGCTTATCCCTTCCATACCTCGTCGTCGCCGCGGTTCCGCAACTTGTGCGGCGCCTGCCCAGGCCGGGTCGCTGGATGATAGTGATCAAGATCATCCTGGGACTGGCGCTCGCGGCCACAGCGGCTTGGCTCTTCTGGGTTCTGAGCGGCGTGGCAGGCCAAAAGGCCGCCCTCTGGGTCGGAGTGACCAGCATCGGTGCCGTGGCGCTGCTGTCGCTTCGCCGGATACCGATCATCGCGAGAATTCCAGGTGCTGCGGTCTTGGCCGTGGTAGCGCTGGCCCTGGCCGGATATCTGCCGGAGACAGGCACGTCGGTGACAACGGCAGCAACCGATTGGGCCAAATTCGACCGGTCCGAGATCGCCCGCCATGTCTCGACCGGACAGGTCGTCTTTGTGGACGTGACGGCTGACTGGTGTCTGACCTGCAAGGCAAACAAGGCGCTGGTTCTTGACCGGGAGCCTGTCGCTTCGCGATTGCGTGAACCCGGGATCGTTGCCATGCAGGCGGATTGGACGCGTCCTGACGAGACCATCTCGCGCTATCTGGAGAGCTTCGGGCGCTACGGGATCCCGTTCAACGTAGTTTATGGTCCCGGAGCCCCGGATGGGGTCGTCTTGCCGGAACTGTTATCGACGGCAGCTGTGCTCGAGGTATTGACTGAGGCTGGATCGGGGCCGGATAACCGCGAAATAGTATTGGATCAGAGCTCCCTGGAATAGGTCCTCCACCCTCTGGCCCGGTCCAGGAAGGAACTTTCGATGAGGATGGCCGAATAGAAATCAGCCAACACAGCGGCTTGACCTTCCAGCGGTGGAAGGATGCATCAGTTAGAAAAAATGGAGCAGAGCATGCGATTCAGTCGAGGGTTAGTCGTTGCCCGTGCGCTGGCTGCGCTTTTCCAGATAGGTCGGCCGGCCGTTGCTTCGCAAGACGAGAACGTCTTCATCCGCAACAATATTTCCTCCTTCAGAGTTTACGACTGGCGGGATCGCTTCGACTCGCTCGGTCCTGGGGCCACCATTTCGGATCCGGCGTCAGTATCGTTGACGAACGAGCCAGTGTGCATGGGCCACATGGAAGTCGATGAAAAACGGATCGACCATCTGACATGATTGCGCCTACTGGCACCGTCGCATTCCGAAAAGACGCCACACCTCCGCGTGTGGTGCAGCGGTGTCTGTCTGCGCTGTTGCTAACACTTGCTCTCCTTCTTGGCTTGCTTGCTGGTCAGTTCGCCGATGTGGGATCGGTCGCGGATCACCACTCTGAAACCGCCATCATCAGCCCCACTGAGGCTCCGGACGCGGTTCCATCCTGTCATCCGGCCCTCATTTGCTCGGCCTTTGTGATCCCGTCGGGTCCGCTGACACCTGTCGTCTCTGAGCTTGGGCTCTACCAGGTTCCAGACCTTACACGTTCTCAGCTACGATTTGATGGCCCTCCCATCGATTTGCCGCCCCCCCGACGCCTGACCTGAATTGTCGGACCGGGGGGCGTCGCCCAATGCTGCCAAGCATTGCCTTACTGGCCATGCCTGTGCGTCGTTTCAGCTTTCCCTGATGTGCGTTCCGAGCAGGTGAGCAGCCCTCAATCGGCCTTCAGAGTCGTTTGGGGCGTTGGGCACAATACAAAAACAATAGGCAGGCAACAAAATGGCAATTCGAGCAACAGTCACAATTACGGTTACCGCTTCTGCAATGGCGGCGTCGGCAATGGCGCACACGGGTGCGACCGGGGTCGTCCTGGACCGCATGAACGGGATGACAGCGATACGCGACATCGTCGCGGAACTCGCCCCGATGATGCAAGGGACTGTGCCGTACGACGCCTTCACAGTCTCGGAAGGCGCGCGCATAATCTCCAGCCACGCGGGCGACAAGATGTTATCGTTGTTCCCGGAGGACAGCCTTGAAGGTGTTACCTACGCCAGGTCGGAGATTTGGGAAAGTTGGCAGGATTTCGCATCTCTGGCCAAAGACCTTGAAATCTATGCCGACGCGTTGTCAGCGGCTGCATCGAACGGCCTACAACCTGCGGAGAACATGGCCGCAATGGACTACTCCGCAATGGCGGCGCAACCTGCGCCACCAGCGGAAAAGGTGTTCACAATCGCCGAATTGATGGGATTTGCAGAGAAACCGAGGGAGATCGCGGCATCCCGTGCTGTTGCCGACCCCACTGAACCCGCCCTCGACCTCACAACGCTTGCGGCGGACGACCTCTTCAATCGGATCAGCGGCACCTGCTCATCCTGTCATGCGCAATTTCGTGCGGGCCGGAGCTGACGATGCGCGGTCTGATCCGGCTTAGCCTGGTCTTCCCCGCCCTGTCCGCAAGCCTTGGGGCAGGGGCGCTTTCGCTATGGCCTATAGGCAATGCGGAACCCGCCGCATTTCCGACGGGCGATGCCGCGCGCGGAGCCTACCTCGCCCGCGCGAGTGGTTGCGTATCTTGCCACACCAATACTGCCGCCGAGGGACAGGCCCTGGCCGGGGGCGCGCCGCTTAACACGCCTTTCGGCACCTTCGTTCCCCCCAACATCACACCGCATCCAGACGGAGGGATCGGGCATTGGACAATTCAGGACTTTGCGAAAGCCATCCGCCAAGGTGTCTCCCCGGAAGGTGATCCCTACTATCCGGTGTTCACATACTCGTTCTATGCCGGATTCAACGATCAGGAAATCGCCGACCTGTGGGAGGCGTTCCGTTCCGTTCCGCCGGTCGCCGAAGCGGCAGCGCCCCATGATATGCGTTTTCCCTTCAGCTTCAGCTCGGGCCTGAAGCTGTGGCGGGCCGCATACTTTGAGGCCCCGGAAACCGATGCGCTCATGGGCACATCTTCTCCCTGGAATCGCGGCCGCATGCTGGTGGAAGGCGCGGCCCATTGCGCGGCCTGCCATACCGGACGGAATCTGGCGGGGGGATTGAAAGACAGCGAACGCTTTGCCGGAAACGCCAGCTTGCCTGGTGGCAGCAAGGCCCCATCCATCCTGGTCAACGATCTGCTGGCAAGGAGCTGGACGGTCCCCAATCTGGCCTATGCGCTCGAATCCGGGCTGCTTCCGAATGGAGATGCCTTTGGCGGCAGCATGGCCGAGGTGGTCGCCGAAGGGACTTCCTACTTTACCGATGCCGACCGCGAGGCCATCGCCACTTACCTGCTCGATCCGGAGGGCAATGGCACTGTGCCAGCACCTGCGCCGCTGACAGACGGAACCCCCATGGCCGCGGGCATGGATCATTCACAGATGGAAATGTCCAATGAAAACTAAACTAGTCACGATCCTTATCGCCTTTGGCGTCATTGCGATAACTGGACTATTCGTCTGGGGAGCACTGAGGACACCGACGCCGGTGGCGTCATCCGGCAACCTGGAAATGCCAACTGCGGCGATCTCGGAAACCCTCTCGGACGGCCGCCTTGATGTCCAAGTCTATGCGACAGGCAACCGTGACGTCCGTCTGGAGATCACGTTCTTGCCTGACGCTAACGCGCTTGAGTTGGCCGGCATGCGTCCAGAAGTCAACTTTGCGATGGTCTACCTGCATAGGGACGGTTTCGATTCACCTCTGGAAACGGTCGAAGCCGGCAGATGGCGGGCGAAAGTCAAATTACCAATGGCCGGACGCTGGGTGGTTAGCGTCGGTTTCGGCGAGGAATTTGCGGAGGTCGAATTCGATGCACTATGAGACCACTTCAACACGTGCGAAGCAAGCAGAGGATTTGCGCAGAGTCTTTCGTGGCTTAGCTGTCGGACTGTTGATGTTTATCAGTCTTGGCACTGTCACAGCAGTGTGGGCAAACCCCCTTTTCGTCCGGATGATACCAATCGGACCCTGGGAGTTCGGGGCGACTGTTCTGACGGCGTTGCTCGCAGGTGTGACAGCCGCGCTCTGGGTCCCACAATGCCGTCTGCGCACATCGGGGACCGGAGGGATGGCGAGCTTTCTCGGGATTGCCTGCCCGATCTGCAACAAGGTTCTGATGCTGGCTTTCGGCGGCCCTGCCCTGCTCGCCTGGTTCGATCCGCTTCGGCCATATCTTGCGACAGCAGGCGTGGTCATCATGGCATTTGCCGCCATCAGTGCCTTGCGTGCGTATCGACTTACTGGTGTCGCGAAAGGTCTCCCTCTAAACTCGCGAAGCATGGAGCAGGAGGCGCGTGAATGAGTGTGGCCGTTCTTCAGGACCTTTGGACGGCTATCGGTTTCACGGCCAAGCGGGCGTTGGCTCGTCACGTGATCGTGGCGATTCTGGTTGCCGGGCTGGTGTTTGGCTTCGCTGCCGTTCACGCGGAATGGAGCCCGATGCACCGCTGGAATCGGGCTTTCGGGGATGCCTCACTTATCCTCATCGCTCTGGCCATAAGCCTGGGGCCGCTGACCCGGTTCCTGCGGTCGGTCACCCGGCTGCTCCCGTTCCGCCGTGAGCTTGGCATCCAGGCCTGCTTGTTGGTCATCGTCCATGCCGCTATCATTCTGGTGGTCTGGGTCGAATTGGACCTCATGCGGCTCTTCGGATTTGAATGGCATCCCGACCTTCTGATCTATGTGATGTTCCAGCACGGGTTCGGGCTTGGTAACGCCGTTGGGCTTGCCGCCTTCGCCCTTGCGATCCTGCTCGCAGCAACGTCAAGCGACCACGCAATGCGTCGACTTGGCGTATCGGCCTGGAAATTCCTTCAAATGGGCGTCCTTCCGCTTTGGTGGCTGACGGTTGCACATGTCGCCTACTTTCTCTTCATGCATTTCCTGAGCTTCCAACGCGCGATCCCAGAGCCAAACCCGCTCAGGTCGTCGTTCGTGGGTCTTGTGCTTTTCGTGATCGTTGTACGAGTGGTCGCTTTCGTGCGGACCGCCAGGCGAACGGGAACAACCCCATCCACCAAGGAGGGATATGTCCGTGCGCCGAGCTGAGCGTGACCTCGCCAAGCTGTCCAAGACGACGCGACGGGCGCTCCTGACGGGTGGCGCCATGACGACGGTCGTCGGCGCTCTGGGCCTGCGGATGTGGCAATTTAGTGTCCGCGACGCCGCGCAATACTACCTGTTGGCGGAGAAAAACAGGATCAATCTGAAGCTCGTCCGTCCTGACCGGGGGCGCATCTACGACCGGTCCGGCAAAATCGTAGCTGATAACCAGAAAGCCTACCGCATCACGCTGGTGCCGGAGGAAGTAAACGATGTTGAGGATGTGCTTGCGAAACTGCGACGCCTTCTTGGTCTTGATGACGAAACCGTCTTGAAACTTCGAGATACGATCAGTCGTGCATCGGGCTTTGTACCCGTCACAGTGAAAGATCGGGTGAGTTGGAAGGAATTGTCAATTGTCGCGGTGAACTCACCGGTTCTGCCGGGAATCCATCCGGAAGCAATCCTATCACGAGTCTATCCGTTTGGTCCAGATTTTGCCCACCAGGTTGGTTATGTGGGTCCGGTCAGCGAGAGCGATTTGAAGAATGGCCAGGACGGAGATGAAGCACTCCTTCGTCTGCCGGATTTTGAAGTCGGCAAGACTGGCATCGAACGCAGTCATGAGCGCGCACTGCGCGGTCTTCCAGGCGTCCGGCGCGTCGAAGTCAACGCATCCGGTCGCACGATGCGGGAATTGGCTCTTGATCCCTCTACCCCTGGGCCGGACCTGCAGATCACGCTTGACCATCATCTGCAAAACTTCATGCGGGTGCGGCTGGAGGGGCAGAGTGCCGCCGCGATAGTCATGGATGTGACAAACGGTGATCTGCTCGGTTGCACGTCGGCGCCATCCTTTGATCCGAACCTGTTTGTCCGCGGAATCTCGAGCCGTAACTATGGTGCCCTTCGTGACAGCCAATTCCGCCCGCTGTCTAACAAGACCGTTCAAGGCGCCTATCCGCCGGGCTCCACCGTCAAGATGTCGAATGCGCTTGCCGCGCTCGAAAGTGGTGCCATGGACCCAAATGAGACCGTCACCTGCAACGGATATGTCGAAATCTCTGGCCGCAGGTTCCATTGCTGGAAGCGCGGCGGCCACGGTCGCGTGGATATGGTGCGTGGACTTCGCGAGTCCTGCGACGTCTATTTCTATGAGGTCGCGCAGCGGATCGGCATCGACGGCATCTTTGCCATGAATGACCGGCTCGGCCTTGGTCAGAAGTATGATTTGCCGCTTTCCGGAATGGCGCATGGCAACAACCCTTCGCGCGCGTGGAAGCAGGAGCGGTATGGCCAGGACTGGTTGATTGGCGACACGATCAACGCCTCGATTGGCCAAGGCTTCACGCTCGCCTCACCAATCCAGCTTGCGACAATGGTGGCGCGGCTGGCATCGGGTAGGGCCGTGCTTCCCCGGCTGGTGCTGCCGTTCGGTAGTCCGAGCCGCGACAAACCTGTTCGGGCCCCGCTCGGTCTGTCGGACGAGGCACTGGCCATCGTCCGGCGGGGCATGTTCGAGGTCTCGAACCACCAACGTGGGACGGCGTATCGATCGCGCATAGCCGATACTGCCAAGGCGATGGCCGGAAAGACGGGATCGAGCCAGGTCTTTTCGATTACTGCGGCAGAGCGGGCTGCCGGAGTCCGTTCTCAGGATGATCTGCCCTGGAACAGACGCGACCACGCACTTTTCGTGGCATTCGCACCCTTTGATGCACCTCGATATGCGGTGACCGTCGTCGTCGAGCACGGAGGTGGTGGATCGACCGCCGCAGCGCCGATCGCGCGCGACATCATGCTTTTTGCACAGCATGGGGGCTTGCCTCCCGAATACCTCTATCCGGCAGAACAACGCGCCCGGATATCCGAGTATCTTGCGGTCATATCCGACCAGATTCTTCCTCCCGATCTTTCGGGTACGGGAGTCAACCGTATATGATTCGCCTCAATCCCACATAAAGAGAGTTGTGGACTCGCAGCCCCGGATGGCATCGTCTTGCCGGAATTGCGTTAACGGAGGCAGTGCTCAAAGAGTTGGCGGAGAAGGGGTCGGGACCAACCGCCGCGAAACAGCCGCAGAGCAAATTGGAAGCGGCCATGTCTGAGACGTGTCGAGCAGATGCGCCGCGACGGTTGTTCCGGACCCCAGTGCCACGGCCGTGAGTGAACCGCGAACAAACTGTCGTCTTTTCACATTTCTTTCCTCCTCCTAGTCCGAATATTCCGACAACACGTCCCGGATCGCAACCCTTCGCGGGTCATCGCTGGCCAGGTTCGAAGCGAGCTTCTCTGCCGACAGGAATGCCTCGCGGGCCTTGTCCATCTCGCCCAGCACGCGATACGCCTTTCCAAGGCGCAGCCACCCGTCCAGATCATCCGGGTCTTCGGCCAGACGATCAGCCAGCCGATCCACCATCGACCGGATGAATTCGGCCCTGTCGGCTTCGCGCATCTCGGATGCTGCCGCGACATCATCCTGGGTCGGTCCGGATGTGCCTCCAGCCAAGGGGGTGAATGCGTCAAAGTTCACCGGCTCGCGTCCGATCGCCTCACCGATCCGGTTGGCCTGCGCGATGAATACTTCCATCCAGGGCGCCGGACCGGCGGCCTGTTCCAAGCGAGAAACCAGCAAGTCGTGCGCCTCCTCACTGTCTCCGGCCTGATCGAGCGCGATAGCCTCGTAGTAGGCGGCTGCGGGGTTTGACGGGTCCATTTCCCGCGCACGTCTGATGGCATTGCGCGCCTGCAGGGTCACAATACCATCCTCGGCCGAGATAAGCGCTTCGGCATATTGCGACAGCATCGCCGACGATGCGTCGTCACGTTCGATCACGGTTTCCATGGCCGAGGCGGCGGCGGCATATCTGCCCATGCGCATGTAGGTCTGCCCGAGCAGCATCCAGCCTTCCGTCGGGCCACCTTCGGGATCGCTTTCAAGGCGTTCCAGCAATCGTCCGGTCAATTCGGCAATTTGCGCCTGTTCCGCCCGTTCATCTTGCCGATCGGCGAAGGGCACGGCAGGAACTTCGGGCGAACCGAGCTGTGTATAGAGAAGCCCCGCCACCAGAGGAACAACAAGGGCTGAGACCCACAACGCAGCATGCCCTCCTGCGTCGGTGCGCTGCCGTGCAGAGTGCCCGCGACCGAGCTTCAGCAGCCGCCGCTTGATCTCGATCCTGGCGGCCTCGGCCTCGTCATTCGAAATCAAACCGCGTTCGGCATCCCTGTCGACCTCCTGCAACTGGTCGGCAAGGACAGCAACCGCACCCGCCTGCCGGTCGGTCCTGACGGCGTCGGACCTCAGCAATGGATAGAGCAGCATGGAGACAGCAGACACAGAGAGGACCGCAAAAAAGACCCAAAGCATCAGGATTTGTCCCCCTTTTCGGTGGCCAGAATTTCCGCGACCATCCTTTCGTCTTCGTCACTCAGCTTTGCCGCGACTAACCGCTTCCGATTGTTTCGCAAAACGACGATTGCAGTGCCCGCACCAAACAGGAAAAGAACCGCCGGAGCCAGCCAGAGCGCGTAGGTTCCCGGTTTGAACGGCGGCTTCAAGAGGACGAAGTCGCCATAACGCGCCCGAACGAACTCGATGACCTCGGCATCGGTATCGCCCGCCACAAGCCGCTCGCGGACGAGCAGCCGCAGATCGCGCGCAACCCCGGCGTTCGAGCTGTCGATGTCCTGGTTCTGACAGACGACGCAGCGCAAATCCTTTGATATTTCACGCGCCCGCGCCTCCAATCCAGGGTCGTCCAGGATCTCGTCGGGTTCGACGGCGTGGGCGGTGAAGGGCAGGGCGGCCAACATAATCGCCGCTGCCAGACTTATCCACTTCATGGATTGCCTCCCTTCCACGTCCTGGCCTGTGCCAATGCCGTGGCGAATTTCTCCTCGGCCTCGGCCCCCACAACCGGGCCGACATAGCGGTAGAGAACCGTTCCATCGCCCGCGACGATGAAAGTCTCGGGCACACCCGATATACCCCATTCGATGCCGGCACGACCGTTCAGGTCCGAGCCGATCCGCTCGTAGGGGTTTCCGAGGTTTTCCAGCCAGGCGCGCGCGTCTTCCGGCTTGTCCTTGTAGTTGATGCCAAAGAGCCGGACACCGTCGCGTTCGACCATGCGGGTCAGAACGGCGTGCTCGGCGCGACACGGCACACACCAGGAGGCAAAGACGTTGACCAACACCGGTTCAGCGCTTCCTGTCAGATCCCGACGCGACAGGCCCGGAACGTCGACCCCCTCGATGGCCGGCAAGTCGAAGTCCGGTGCCGACTGCGTAATCAGGACCGACGGGATCGCGTTCGGATCGCGATCTGGATTCAGCCCCCAAAGGAAGAATGCCCCGAATACGAGGGCGATCAGAATGGGAAGGGCCGCGACTGCGCGTTTCATGTCGTCTTACTCCGCCGGTGTTGCAACGGGTTCGCTCCGCGACGCCCGACGCGGGGCACCGACGCGCAGGCGCCTGTCGGAGAGGGACAGGCCGCCCCCGAGAAACAGCATCGCAGCGCCGATCCAGATGAGATTCACGAGTGGCTCGTAGAGGATGCGAAGCGTCCATGCGCCTTGGTCGGCGGCTGTCTCGGAAGACGGTTCGGCCAAGGACGCATAGAGATCGCCCGCAAGCGTGGACCTTATTGCCGACTCGGTTGTCGTGCTTTGCGCAACAGGGTACGAGCGCCGTTCGGGGTAAAGCGTTGTTACGAATTCACCCTCCCGGCTGATCGTCAGCGCCCCCCGATCGGCAATGTAGTTGGGTCCGCGCACGCGTTCGACACCATCGAAGCGCGCATCAAAACCCGCGATCTTGATGACGGAGCCCGGTTGCACGAATACGATCTCCTCCGATTTCCAGGCGCTGGAGCCGATAAAGCCCAGCATCGCAATCGCCAGTCCCGCGTGAGCCAGCGTCATCCCATGGGCGGCTCGGGGCAGATTTCTCGCACGTCGCATCGCTTCGAGCAGAGGCACGTCGAGAAGCCTGATCCGAACGAACCATTCGCGCAACGAGGCAATGAGCAGCCACACGGCGATCGCGACTGATAGGTAAGCGAGGACGGGTCCGCCTCGCGCGACGTACCAAGTTGCAAGTCCGGCCAGTCCTGCGAGCACCGCGACGAAACGAAGGCGTTGAAACACGCCCTTCAGATCGGCGCGCTTCCACGACAGGAACGGCCCGATGCCCATCATCACAACCAACGGAAGCATCATCGGGATGAAGGTCGCGTTGAAAAACGGCGATCCGACCGAGACCTTGTCGCCAGAGAGTGCCTCCATGAACAGCGGATAGAGCGTTCCGAACAACACGGTTCCGGTTGCCGTTGCCAGAAGCAGATTATTGATGAGCAATCCGGCCTCGCGGCTGACGGGCGTAAACAGGCCTCCGCCATCCATCGCCGGTGCGCGCCAAGCATATAGCGTGAGCGAGCCTCCAATCGAGACCCCGAGCAGCCCGAGGATGTAGAGGCCCCGTTCCGGGTCGACGGCGAAGGCATGAACGGATGTCAGAAGACCCGACCGCACGATGAAGGTGCCCAGAAGGGAGAGCGAAAAGGTGAGGATCGCCAGAAGTATCGTCCAGCTCTTGAAGGCATCGCGCTTCTCGGTGACGATCGCCGAATGCAGAAGCGCCGTGCCGAGAAGCCAGGGCATGAAACTTACGTTCTCGACGGGATCCCAGAACCACCAGCCGCCCCAGCCCAGTTCATAGTAAGCCCACCACGACCCGAGCGCGATCCCGGCCGTCAGGCTCATCCACGCCGCCAGTGTCCATGGCCGGACCCACCGCGCCCATGCGGCGTCGATCCGCCCCTCGATCAGCGCGGCCACGGCAAAGGAGAACACGATCGAAAAGCCGACATATCCAAAATAGAGCAGCGGCGGATGCATCGCGAGGCCGACATCCTGCAACAGCGGGTTGAGATCGTTACCGTCGAAAGGCGGCGGAAACACCCGCTCGAACGGGTTGGATGTCAGCAACAGAAACGACAGGAAGCCGGTGCTGATCCAGGCCTGAACTGACAAAGTTCGGGCTTTCAGTGCATCCGGTATGTTGGACCCGAAGAGCGCGACACCTGCGCCGAAGGCCGCCAGGATCAGCACCCAGAGCAGAAGGGAACCCTCATGGCTGCCCCAGGTGCCCGCGATCTTGTAGAGCATCGGTTTGAGCGAATGCGAGTTCTCGACAACGTTCGCCACAGTGAAATCACTGACCACGAAGGCGTGCATCAACGCCGCGAAGGCGATGCCTATGAAAACTAGTTGCGTGATCGATGAACTCCGCGCGCTACGCATCCACAGAGCATTCCCGCGGGCAGCACCGAGCATGGGGAGTACGCTCTGAACCAATGCGGTGCCGAGCGCGAGGGCGAGGGCAAATTGTCCGATTTCGGGTATCATCGGGGTTTCCTAGTCATTAGGCAGTCACCTTGAGCGGGTGCAGCCTTCCCAACCGGGAAGGTCAATAGTTGATGCTCACAATTCGGTGGGGATCGGAACACCAGCCTCGACGTCACAACCCGAGCTTCGCCTTGCGACGCTCGTACTCCTCGTCGTCGATTTCCCCTTTGGCATAGCGTTCGCGCAGAATCTCGGCCGCGTCCGATTTGCTGGCTGGACCCGATCCGGCGGCAAAGCCGCGGACGGCAAAGACGATCAATGCGATGATCGCCCCCCAAAATACCAGCATCATCAAACCGCCAGCCATGCCGAACCCACCTCCCCACATCATGTGACCGAAACCCTCGCCCCAACCATCCGACGGAGCAGCAAACGCGGACCCGGCGGACAAGACCAGGGCTGACGGGGTGGCAACGGAGATACCTATTTTCATGACATGTTCCTTTCTTCCTGTTCTGTTTCTGTTTCGAGCGGCAGCGTGACGGTCACAAGCAGACCGCCTTCGATGCGGTTCGACAAAGTTACTTCGCCGCCGTGGGCTCTGATAATTGTTCGTGCGATCGACAGGCCAAGGCCGGTACCGCCGGTTTCGCGCGAGCGGGATTTTTCGAGCCGGAAAAACGGCTCGAACACCTGCTCGAGTTCAGCTTCAGGGATTCCGGGACCGTTGTCGGCAACGTGTATCTGGACATGTTCGGCGTCATGCCGGATGGTGACCTCGGCCCCTCCGCCGTAGCGCTGCGCGTTATCGATGATATTGCGCAGGGCGCGACGTACCGATTGCGGGCGCAGCCGTACCCACAAGCTGTCGATTGCATCCAGGGTGAAGCCGTCTATCATGTCGGTCCGCAGCTGCTTCAGGTAGGCGCTCAGTTCCACCGTCTCGTAGGCTTCGGCGCTGGCCATGCCCCGCGCGAAGGCGAGCGTGGCATCGACCATCTCCTGCATTTCCTCGACCGAGGCGACCAAGCTTTCGCGTGTTTCGTCCTCCTCGACCATCTCGGCCCGTACCCGCATGGCGGTCAGCGGAGAGCGTAGGTCATGACCCAATGCCGCAAGAAGCCGCGTTCGGTTTGCGACGAAACGTGTCAGCCTCGCCTGCATCCGATTGAATGCCCGCGTGAGGCCGCGCACCTCGCTGGGGCCGATCAGCGGCAACGGATCCACGGCTTCGCCTCGCCCGAGCCTGTCGGCTGCGCGCGAAACGCGCAGAAGCGGACCCGTCAGGCGGGTCAGCAGAAACCAGAAAGCCGTGACCAGTATGATTGCCGCCGTGATGCCGAAACCGACGAATGACGCCCAAGGCCATTGCAATGGCGGCCGTTCGAACCGTGTTCCGACATTCAGCCACTGTCCGTTCGCGACGGCGATCGACAGCTGCATTTCGATCGCGGACAGCTCGCCCCGCATCATAGCGAGATGCATTTCGGCCATCTCCGGCGCGAGATGTGGCATCGGCGGAATGCCGTGCTCGACCTCATGCAATTCCACGCGGATTTCTCGGTCTTTCGCACCACCCAGTAATCCGCGAACGCGCGCCTCCACTGCGCCGCCGTCGGTATGGCTCTCATGGTCTACGGCGGGAATGTCCGAAAGATCGAAACGCACCAAAGGGGAATTTGCCGCTCTCAGGATCGCCTGCTGCAAGGACTGCGGCGCCTCTTCTAACAACAGCGCGACGTTCGCGGCCCGACCTGCCGCCTCGAAGCCCAGAGCCGCGCGCACGGCGAGACCGCGCTCGTCCACGAACAGCCACAGGCTGATCGTCTGGGCTACCGCAAGCGCCGCGATGATCAGCAGGACCAGCTGTCCCCGAAGACTGTCGATGGCGCGCGGCATCAGCTCAACTCGCGGACATCGGCAGCCAGGCAATAACCACCGCCGCGCACGGTCGTGACGATGCGGGGGCGCGAAGCATCAAGCTCGATCTTTCGGCGCAGCCGGCTTATCTGGTTGTCTATGGTTCGGTCAAAGACTGACGCTCCCCGACCTGCCGTCAGATCGAGCAGCTGATCGCGGCTCAGGACAAAACGAGGACGCTCCAGCAGGACGGTCAGAAGCTTGAATTCCGCGCTGGTCAGATCGATTTGCGCACCGTCCTCGTTCGACAGTACCCGACTGTCCGTGTCCAGGATCCAATGGGCAAACGCGATGCGTCTGCCCGAAAGTTTACCTGCGTAGGGCTCGGCTTTCGTCGAACGGCGCAGAATGGCTTTGATCCGTGCGGCCAGTTCGCGCGGGTTGAAGGGTTTCGCCAGATAGTCATCCGCACCAATTTCGAGGCCAACGATCCGATCAGTTTCCTCTCCGAGCGCAGTCAACATCAGAATCGGAACGGTTCCGGTAGCGGACAGCCGCCGGCACACGGACAGACCGTCTTCTCCCGGCATCATGACGTCGAGAACGATCAGGTCGAATTGGCCGTTCGCGAGCTTCGCATCCATTTCGACCGCATCGCGCGCCGAGGTCGCACGCATCCCGTTCTTCTCGAGATAACGGGTCACGGCATCGCGGATTTCGCGGTGGTCATCGACAACAAGAATGTGCGGCGGTTCGCTCATAACCCTTCCTTTAGACGAATGCGGGGTGCTTTCCCGAAGAGATTTGTCGCGAAATGTAACAGGCACCGCGGTTGTGACCCGCCGATACAAAACACCGGTGTGCCCGGCATTCCGTCGCGACAATCACCTGCCATATGTTGCCTATCGCAACACTGACACGAGGTGACCTGAATGAAACGCAATACTTTCTTCGCTGCAATGACCCTGACTGCGACCGTCCTTGGCGGTGCCGCTTTCGCGGATTCCAATCACGGACACGGCGGGCAACCCGGCGCCAAGCCCGGACCCGGCATGATGCAGGGCAGTGGCCCCGGCATGATGGGAATGATGGACATGATGCAGCGCATGCACGGTAACATGATGGGCGGCAGCATCAGGGGCGCCATGGGTCCGATGGGTGGCATGGGTCCGATGGGCGGGGGCATGATGCAGATGTTCGACGCAGACGGCGATGGCACGGTCACGCCCGAAGAGATGCGTTCGCAGCTGCAGGCCAAGCTCGCCGAATACGACAACGACGGCGACGGCTCCCTCTCGATTGCCGAGTTCGAAACCCTTCACAGCGCGATGATCCGCGAGATGATGGTGGATCGCTTCCAGCACCTCGATGCGGACGGAGATGGTTCGGTGACGGCGGAAGAGATGACGGCACCCGCCGATATGATGGAACGGATCCAGATGATGCGGTCGAACATGGCACAGCCTCCGGTTCAGCCCGGCAATGGCCAGGGCATGGGCGACAGAACCATGATGAACGACAATTGAGCGGTCCGGCGCCGGCTCTGGCTGGCGCCGATTTCCAAAACGACTGACCCGCGAAACATCCGGACGCCAACGCCAGACCGCATTTGGATTTGGCACGTCCAGACAATGACCACCACGAATCCGAAAAGGGGGAAGATCGAAATGGCTTATACCTATGATCGCGTTTTGAAAGATGTCGCCATAGACGCCGCCGAATTGCTTGTTCGTGACGCACTGGCTGAAAAAGGCTTCAGTGTACTGACCGAGATTGACGTGAAAGCGACGATGAAAAAGAAGCTGGGCGCGGAGATGCCGCCCTATCGCATCCTAGGCGCCTGCAATCCGGGCATGGCCCGCAAGGCCATCGAGATCGAGCCGCGCATCGGCGCGATGCTGCCCTGTAACGTCATCCTGCGCCAATTAGACGCAGACACCGAAATCAGTGCCATTGACCCAGTGGCGTCGATGCAAGCGGTAGAAAACGCTGACCTGGATGCGGTCGCAGGCCAAGTCCGCGACTTTCTTCGGGCGGCTCTGGACGCAGTCTGATTTTCCTCGAGATACTCTTGACCTTCCAGTTAGTGGAATCGGCATATTTAGTTTTCAAGAGGAACCCGAGCAACCAGGATCGAGGCAATTCGCAAATGTCGGGCGAGCACATTCAAGATCGACAAGCCAACGAGATAGTTGGCCCATTCGGCTTTGCGGCCGGGGTGTTTCTGGTTTTCCTGCCCGTTTTTAGGGTTGTTCTGGCATCCGCTCGCCTTGCCAGCAGGGCTCGCGGCGCATGCGATGTAGGCCTTCTTGCACCACAATGGCCTCCACGGCGCGTGGGTACCGCGATTGTATTTCCCGTTCTGTGTCGTGTTCGAGCTTCTGACAGCGGCGTACCTGTTCGTCCCTCACCTGACATGACGCGCAGATGAACCGCGACCTGGCCATCACACCTGCCGTCAAGGCGACCGTTGCAGTCGGCTTCGCGGCTGTCCTGCTCGCCCTTGTCTTTGGCCCCCTGTCAGAGGCCCTCACCCGCCTAAATGGCGACAGAATATCTGGATGGGTCGCGGCTGCTGGCATCTGGGGACCAGTTGTCATCATTGGGCTGATGACGGCCGCGATCATAGCCACGCCAATCCCAAGCGCGCCCATTGCGTTGGCCGCGGGCGCGGCATACGGCCACACACTCGGAACGGTCTACATCGTCCTCGGCGCCGAACTCGGCGCTCTTGCAGCCTTCGGGTTCGCCCGGTTCTTGGGTCGAGACGCGCTACGGCGGTGGTTCGGCGACAAGGTGGATACCGGCTGGCTCGGCTCTCAAGACGCGCTGACATTCACGGTATTTATTAGTCGCCTGTTGCCATTCGTATCATTTGACATCGTTAGCTATGCCGCAGGGCTAAGCCGACTGCATTTCTGGCGTTTCGGACTGGCCACCCTGGCCGGGATCATTCCCGCTAGTTTTGTGCTCGCGCATTTCGGCAACAAAGTCGTCAGCGGAGACACCTCCCGTGCTGTTTGGGCTGCAATCGGACTGGGCGCACTAACCTTGACCCCGCTTGTGGTCATCGGCGTCAGAGATTGGCAGAGACGTGGATTGCGCCATGACTGATCGCGACGCAGTTCATCGGCAGACGCCGCCGCCATTCAACGAGCACCATGGACATTTCAACTTTCAGTTCCAACGCAAGAAACGGGGACCCCGCCCATGTTGACCGAAGCGATACCATTTCCGGATATCGGAACCGACCTGTTCTCGATCGAGATCGGGAGTTTCACATTCGCGCTGCGTTGGTACGCGCTTGCCTATATCGTCGGCATCCTCATCGGATGGCGCATCTGCTTTGCGGCTGTCCGTCGCCCGGCACTCTGGCCCCAGGCCGGGCCGCCACTTGATCGCCAGCAGATTGAGAACCTTCTGACATGGATCATCCTGGGCGTGATCGTTGGCGGACGCTTGGGCTTCGTGCTATTTTATCAGCCCGACTACTATCTGGCCAACCCTCTGGAAATCCTCAAGGTATGGCAGGGCGGCATGTCGTTCCACGGCGGTTTTTCGGGTGTCGCTGTCGCAACGCTGGTGTTCTCTCTTCGGCAGAACACATCCCTGCTCAGCACCGCCGACTTGCTTGCGCTGGCAACTCCACCGGGGCTGTTTCTGGGGCGGCTGGCGAATTTCACCAACAACGAGCTTTGGGGGCGGCCAACTGATGTTCCATGGGCGGTGATCTTTCCGGGCGAGGCGGCGCAGGCCTGTGAAGGCATCACTGGGCTCTGCGCCCGCCATCCCTCGCAGCTGTACGAGGCGCTTCTGGAAGGGCTTCTGCTGGGGACGCTCCTGCTCCACCTCGCCTGGCGCCGCGGCTGGCTGAGGATGCCGGGCGCCCTGACAGGCGTGTTCCTGACTGGCTACGGCCTCGGCCGGAGCTTCGTGGAGCTGTTCCGGCAGCCGGACATGCAGTTCGCGACCGCCGAAAATCCGATCGGACATGCACTTCATTTCGGTGACTGGGGGCTAACGATGGGTCAGCTGCTGTCCGCGCCGATGATTCTGGCCGGACTGGCTTTGGTTTTGTACTCGTTCAGACGCTCCGGAAGCCCAGGCAACCAGAGGCAAAATACCGTCGCGTGATCCGGAGGGAACTCGATTAGGAGGAATTCGAATGAGCAACAACGTAGAAGCACAGAACTATGAAACATTGACCGAGACCGCACTGATCGAGGGCCGACGAGCTTTTCTTGGCTTCCTCGCGAAACGGCTGGGCAACCGGGCCGATGCCGAGGATGTGTTGCAAGAGTTCTGCTTACGGGTGCTGGCGCGGAAGGATCAGTTGCGCAACGTTGAGCGGATGGATGCTTGGCTATATGCAGTCCTGCGGTCCGCGCTGAACGACCACTACCGCAAGAGGATCCGGCGAACTCGACTGGCCGGCGCCGTGACGCGCGAACCCGAAGAATGGGTCGCCGATGCGCCGACACAGATGGCGCGGCCGTGCACATGCCCTAGCAGGCTGCTCACCGAGCTTCGTTCCGTTGACGCCATGTTGATCCGGCGCATTGATTTCGGTGAAGAGGACCGGGGAATCGTGGCCGCCGATATGGGGTTGAACCGCAACGCCCTTGGCGTACGGCTGCACCGGGCGCGCGCTGCTCTGCGCGAGGCGATCCAACACTACTGTGGCGCCTGCTGCCTGGACGATCCCGATGATTGCTACTGCTCTACCTCGCGACGAAGTGATCCCACACGTCTGTCAAACTGCACCGATGTAAGTATGCGACGGGATCAGGCGAACAGTTCAGGGCATTCCCGGGCGCATTTGTTGGTAAGGATGATGTAAACCAGATGCAGCGTTGCGAGTCCCGCCAACAGACAGAAGAATGATATGTAGGCAAATTGCAGGAAAGCAATGTCAATCACTACGACCGCCGCAAGCGTCAGGGCGAAATGGCGCACGTGTTTGTAGCGCGACAGCGTAGGCGGAAGAATGATGAGGGCGACATAGATCGTGTTGGTCAACCAGCGCGGCATCATGAAATCAAGCCACATGGATTTTTCATAGGCCAGCGATTGATTGTTGATCTCAACCACGACCATGCTGCTGTTGAGCCCGTGCGGGATATAGAGCAACAACCCGAATCCCAGCCCGATCACAGCCAAGATGAGGAACAGCCTCTTGCGGGAACTCTCACGCGGCTCGAGCACGTAGACCGAGAACGGCACCCAAATCGGCCACATAAACCAAGTGAAAAAGATAAACCCCATTGCCCCCCACAAGACCGTCAGCGGATCATTTCCATTCATGCCGACCCAGACAAACCCCTCCATGAATTGCTGAAGGCCGGCGAAAAGCGGCATCAAGGCAAGCGGCAGATAGCGTTTGTTGCGCCGCCATGCCTCGATTGAAATCGCGGTGCCACCGCCAACAAGGAAAACACTGGCGGCAAAGCTGACCTGGGCGGATAAGCACATGGAATTCACTCCGATCAGAATTTTTGGGACGGCCCAAAGCCTAGACCTAAGGCACACACTCGACGTTGAAAAGCATTCGGTTCATGACGGAAGCCCTCTCCTGCTCCGCTGGCCAACCCATCAGAATACCGACGAGCGCAAACTCAGCTTAATCGCGGTGACTTCAGTGAGCGCACGACCACAGCGGAGACCTCACACATCTAGGTCCGTCGGAACAGCAGCAAGTTCCTAGAACCATGCGGAGCAGCAGACTTCGTAAACGGCCGGCAAGGCATACGGGCTCCTCGAGTAAGCGGAGATGAGGAATGCGCCCGTCGCTTGTTTCCCAATCAGAGCCGTCCAGAAAAAACTGTAAGGTTTGATGCCTGACAGCGTCTGTCAACATAATGGTCGTTCACGATCACAAGGAAGAGAGACATCCACAGAAATCTCATTGAAAGAGGGAGTAACACAGATGTCCGACACATCATCGACCAAGACGCCGAACGGGCAGGGCAGGGCGGCCCGGTTTCCCACTGCCTATTCCATCCTGTTCGTGCTGATCATCATAGTCGCGGCCCTGACCTGGATCATACCGGCGGGCCAATACGATCGCGCAATGAGCGAGGAGGTCGGCCGCGAGATCGCCGTGCCGGGAACCTATCAGACGGTCGAACCGAACCCGCAGGGTTTCGTCGATGTGATGCTGGCGCCGGTCGCAGGGTTCTACGATCCGGACAGCTATGCCGCCAATGCCATCGACGTGGCGCTCTTCGTCCTGCTTCTGGGCGGCTTCTTGGGCGTGGTGAATGCCACGAATGCGATCAATACGGGTATTCAAACAGCGATGGTTCGCCTGAAGGGACGGGAAATTTGGATGATCCCGATCCTGATGTCGCTCTTTGCCTTGGGCGGCACCTCCTACGGCATGGCCGAAGAGACGCTGGCCTTCTATGCGCTTCTGATCCCGGTGGTGATCGCGGCCGGCTACGATTCCGTGACCGGCGTGGCGATCATCCTGATCGGTGCCGGGATCGGAACCCTGGGATCGACGATCAACCCCTTCGCCACGGTGATCGCTTCGAACGCAGCGGGCATCCCCTTCACAGATGGTATGGCGCTGCGGCTAGTCATCCTGTTTGGCGGCCTCGCGATCTGCATCGCGTATGTGATGCGCTACGCATCGAGGGTCAAGGCTGACCCAACCCGGTCCGTCGTTGCCGCACAACGCGACAGCGACCGGCAGTTTTTCCTGAACGAGACGGATGCGGAATTTGACGAGCCGAAGCTGAGCGGCACTCAGAAGCTGGTTCTGATTCTGTTTTTTGTGACCTTCGCCGTGATGATCTGGGGCGTTTCGAGCCAGGGATGGTGGATGGCCCGGATGGGCGCGCTGTTCTTCGGCATGGCCATCGTCGTCGGGCTGGTGGCGCGGATGGGCGAAAAGAAGCTGACGTCGTCCTTTGTGGATGGTGCCAAGGATCTGCTGGGGGTCGCGCTGGTGATCGGTCTGGCGCGTGGCATCGTCGTGATCATGGAACAGGGCCTGATCGCCGATACGATCCTGAACAGTGCGGCCGATACCCTCGGCGGACTGCCGGAGATTGCGTTCATCAACCTCATGCTCTGGATCGAGATCGGGATGAGCTTTCTGGTGCCGTCCTCGTCCGGCCTTGCCGTCCTGTCGATGCCGATCCTCGCGCCCCTGGGGGATTTCGCAGGCGTCGGTCGCGACCTTGTGGTTACGGCCTATCAATCGGCCAGCGGGCTGGTGAACCTGATCACACCCACCTCTGCGGTTGTGATCGGCGGTCTGGCCATAGGGCGCGTGTCGTTCGACCGCTGGGTCGTCTTCGTCTGGCCCTTGTTGCTGATCCTCGTCGTCTTCATCTCGGCCGGGATTAGCCTGGCCGCCGTTCTCTGATCGAAACAAAAGGAGGCATCCAAGATGTCTGAACCGAAACTGGGCGTTCATTCCGAAACCGGCAAGCTGCGTCAGGTGATCGTATCGCGACCCGGCCTGGCGCATCGCCGCCTGACGCCGGACAACCGCGAGGATCTGCTGTTCGACGACGTGTTCTGGGTCAAACAGGCGATCAAGGATCACGCCATCTTTGCCGATATCATGCGCGCCGAACGGGTCGAGGTTCTGGACGCCATGGCGCTGCTGGGCGAAACGCTCGACCTGTCGGACGCGCGCGCCTGGGTTCTCGACCACCGCATCACCCGCAATGACGTCGGCGTGGGGATGCGGGACGAGCTACGTGCCTGGATGGAGTCTCTCTCCGGTGCCGATCTTGCGAGATTTCTTGTCGGCGGTATCAGGGTGGACGATCTGCCCTTCACGCCTTCCGGCATGTTCGGCAGCTACCTTGGCCTGCATGGTTTCGTGCTGCCGCCGCTGCCGAATTTCATCTTTACCCGCGACAATTCGGCCTGGGTCTATGGCGGCGTCAGCCTGAACCCGATGCATTTCGCGGCGCGGCGGCCCGAAACCCTGCTGATGGCCGCCGTCTACCGGTTCCACCCGACATTCGCGGGTCAGGCGCGGGTCTGGTTCGGCGATCCGACGCGCGAGTTCGGGACGGCCACGCTGGAAGGCGGCGACATCATGCCGATCGGGCACGGCGTCGTCATGGTCGGCATGGGCGAACGATCGACCCCACAGGCGGTGGGCCAACTGGCCGAAGCGCTGTTCGAGGGTGGCGACGTGCACCGTCTGATCGCCTGCCAGATGCCGCGGTCGCGCGAGGCGATGCATCTGGACACCGTTTTCACCCATTGCGGCGGCGATGTCGTGACCACGTTCAAGGAAGTAGCGGATGCCATCACCTGCTACGATTTGCGCCCCGGCGCGGGCAAAGCGGCGCTCGATATCCGCCGCGATGCCCGCCACCTGTTCGAGATCACGGCCGAGATCCTCGGCCACAAGAAACTACATCTAGTGCCCACCGGCGGTTCCGATGCCGCCGAGCAATCGCGCGAACAGTGGAATGACGGCAACAACGTGCTGGCGCTGCGCCCCGGCGTCGTCATCGGCTACGACCGCAACGACGACACCAACGCCGCCCTCAAGGAGGCCGGGATCGAGGTGCTGGCCATCCCCGGTGCCGAACTGGGCCGGGGCAGGGGCGGCAGCCACTGCATGAGCTGCCCGACGATCCGCGACGCAATCTGAACCACCCGACGACAAGGAAATCCCATGTCCTACAACCTGAGAAACCGCCATTTCCTGGCATTGCGCGACTTCACGCCACAAGAAATCGGCTTCTTGCTGAAACTCTCGGCCGATCTGAAGACGGCGAAATACGCAGGCACCGAAGTGCCGCGCTTGGCCGGCAAGGAAATTGCGCTCATCTTCGAGAAGGACAGCACCCGCACCCGCGTCGGTTTTGAGGTGGCGGCGCACGATCAGGGCGCGCATGTCACCTATCTTGGCCCCTCGGGGTCGCATCTGGGCAAGAAGGAAACCGTGAAGGACACCGCCCGCGTGCTGGGCCGGGTCTATGACGCGATCGAATATCGCGGTTTCGGTCATCCCATTGTCGAAACGCTGGCGCAATACGCGGGCGTGCCGGTCTATAACGGGCTGACGGACGAGTTTCACCCGACCCAGATCCTTGCCGATTTCCTGACCATGCAGGAACATTCCGACAAGCCGCTGCGCGAGATCGCCTATTGCTTCATGGGCGATGCGGGCAACAACATGGGTGACAGCCTGCTGATCGGCGGGGCCAAGATGGGCATGGATGTGCGCTTGTGTGCGCCTGAAAACCTCTGGCCCGAGAAGGCGATCCGTGACGAGGCTCAGGCGATCGCGGACGAAACAGGCGCGCGAATCATGATCACCGCGGATATCGACGCAGCCGTCAAAGGGGTGGATTTCATCTACTCCGACGTGTGGTTGTCGATGGGCGAATCCAAGGACAAGTGGGAAGACCGCATCCGTTTGCTTCTGCCCTATCAAGTCAATGCCGACGTGATGGCAAAGACCGGCAGTCCACGCACGAAGTTCATGCATTGCCTTCCGGCGTTTCACAATGCTGACACTGGGACCGGGGCGGAGATTGCCGAGCATTTCGATATCACGGCGATGGAGGTGACCGAGGACATATTCGAAAGCCCGGCCTCCATCGTCTTTGACCAGGCCGAGAACCGACTGCACACCATCAAGGCGGTGCTCGTCGCGACGCTGGGCAACTAGCCCATGCTGGTCGTTGCAGCCCTTGGGGGAAATGCGCTGTTGCAGCGCGGCGAACCGTTGACGGCAGAGAACCAGCGCGCGAACGTCGCCACCGCGGCCGCCGCGCTGGTGCGGATCATCGAGGTCGGCCACCGACTGGTTGTCACCCACGGCAATGGACCACAAATCGGCCTGCTCGCCTTGCAGGGTGCCGCCTACAAACCCGACGAGTTGTTCCCGCTGGATGTTCTTGGCGCTGAAACCGATGGCATGATCGGCTACATGATCGAGCAGGAGCTTGAGAACGCCCTGGGCCATGACCGCCCGGTCGCGACACTGCTGACCCAGGTCGAGGTTGACCCCAAGGACCCGGCCTTCGCCAGCCCCAGCAAATTCATCGGCCCGGTTTATGACAAGGCGGAGGCTGAACGGCTGGCTGAGGCGCGGGGGTGGAGCATCGCCGCGGATGGGTCGCACTGGCGGCGGGTCGTTCCCTCGCCCATGCCGATGGACATTCCGGACTTGCGGGTGCTCCAGCTCCTGCTTGAGCAGGACGTGACCCTGATCTGCGCAGGCGGCGGCGGCATTCCGGTCGTCCGGCGTGCCGACGGTTCGCTGATCGGGGTCCAGGCGGTGATCGACAAGGATCACGCGACAGCACTTCTGGCCCACAAGCTGAACGCCGACGCCCTGCTGTTGCTGACGGACGTCGAGGCCGTGTTCCGCGATTTCGGGACCGAAACGCAATCGGCTATTAAGCAGGTGTCGCCGGAGGACGCAGTGCGCCTGGACCTGCCGGACGGGTCGATGGCACCGAAGGTGGCAGCCGCCGCGACCTTCGTCTCGGGGCGCGACCGTTTCGCCTGCGTGGGTCGGCTGGAGGATGCGCTTGCCATGCTTGAGGGCCGCGCAGGGACGATGATCGCAAACAACTGAAACCAAGGAGGACGATCCATGAAACGTCTGAAAGATGAAATCGCCCTGATCACCGGGGGCGCGGCGGGTATCGGTCTGGAAACCGCGCGTCTCTTCCTGAGCGAAGGGGCTAGGCTCGCGCTTGTGGACCTCGACGATGACGACCTGTCGGATGCTGCGCGGGATCTGGGCAGTCCGGACGACCTGCTGACAATCGCAGCCGACGTCTCCTCGGTCGAGGATTGCAAAAGATACGTCGCGCAGACCGTCGAGACGTTCGGCCGCATCGACGTGTTCTTCAACAATGCCGGGATCGAGGGCAAGGTCGCGCCGCTGGTCGACCAGGAGATCGAGGATTTCGACCGGGTAATGGCGGTCAATGTGCGCGGCGCGTTCCTTGGGTTGCAGCATGTCCTGCCGGTGATGATGGGGCAGAAATCCGGCAGCGTCATCAACATGTCGTCGATTGCGGGCCTCAAGGGCAGCCTGAATGTCGCGCCCTATATCACCTCGAAACATGCCGTTGTCGGTTTGACCCGCGCCGCCGCGATAGAGGCCGCAGGCCACAACGTGCGCGTCAACTCCGTGCATCCCTCGCCGGTCAACACGCGGATGATGCGGTCGCTGGAGGACGGGTTCAATCCCGGCCACGGCGACGAGGTGAAGCAACAGCTTGCCGAAACGATCCCGCTGGGTCGATACGGCGAAAGCCTCGATATCGCCAATCTGGTCCTGTTCCTCGCCACCGACGAGTCCGCCTTCATCACCGGAGCGCAATATCCCGTCGATGGCGGCATGGCGGCGGGCTGATCGGTTCTTTGCCCATATGGGGTTGGCACCCACCGCCGGGAGCCGTCAGGTCGTCGTGAATGCCCCGACCCCAATTGCTGCGTTCGTGCGCGCAATCGACGCCGAACCGTCGTGCTCGGCTCCGGTCAGGGCGCGGATCGCGTCGATGGTTTCGGGGATCACGATGGCCTGGTTGTCGACCATGTAGGCATAGAACAGCTCGTCGCCCTCGACCTTCAGCATGTCTTCCCACAGGGCCACCTCGTAGAGGCTGTCGTTCGGGCGTCCGAAATCGGCCATCATTTCCTTGACCGCGTTGAGCGCGCCCAGCCCGTCCGACATCTTGATCAACGCGATGCGGGAGGAGGCGCGGAACGCTTCCAGCACCTCGTCCCTGGAGGCCATGCGCGGCATCCTTACCGACCAATAGTGCAGATGGGCAAGCGTCTGCGGCACCTTCACGGCCATCGTGATCACGTCGAGATCGGGATCGACGCTTTGTGCATCCGGGCCCTGATGGCTGGGAATCTCGGGTTCGGGGACAAGCGTGTTCATGATGCCGCCCAGATGGCTTTCCCACGGGTCGGTGGCGCGGCGCAGGAGCGTTCCGCGCGCTGAGCCAAGGAGCCCTGCAACTTTCAGCGTTGTGAGGGTGCGGACGATCGAGGTCGTGTTGCAGGACACCACCCGGGTGCTGTCGCGGCCAATCGCGCTTGTATAGTTCGCTTCGGCGACGAAGGAATGGCCTGTCACCTCGTGCTTCTCGCCGCCATGGACGATGAACCGGATACCCTTTTCGCGATAGGTCTCGACATTGCGCGCGGCGACTTTTTTCGGTGTGCAGTCCACAACGATATCGGCAGAGCCGAGCAGGTCGTCGAGCCCTCGGGTCACTTCGAAACCGGCCGCGCGCATGGCCGGGGCGCGATCCGGATCGGCCGCGTAAAGCGCGAAGCCCTTCGAGGTCGCCATCCGGGCGCGCCAATCGGCGGTGACATCCGCCACGCCGGCCAGTTCCATGTCCTCTTGTAGGGCAACCGCGTCCGCCACCCGTTTGCCGATCACGCCGTATCCGTTCACGGCCACTCTGATCTGCTGTTCGTCTGTCATGATGCTCTCCCAGCGATTGTATCGGAGGATGTATTCTCGGCTATCAGACTTGCCTCGGTTTCGGCGATATAGCCCCGGGTCAGCGGAACGGTGTCACGGCGCTTGGCAAGCTGGATCTGGAAGACCATCAAGCGGCCATTCCGGAACGCCATTTCGCAGGCAGCCAGGTAGAACTCCCACATGCGGCAGAACCGTTCGTCGTAGAGCCTTCGCGCCGTCTCGCGCTCGACGGCGAAGCGTTCGGACCAGTGGCGCAGTGTTTCGGCGTAGTGCAACCGCAGGATCTCGACATCCGTGACCCAAATCCCCGACCGTTCCGCAGCAGCGATGGATTCGGACAGAGTTGGCAGATAGCCACCGGGGAAGATGTATTTCCGGATCCACGGATCACTGCCGCCTTTGAGCGCCTTCGTGCCGATCGCGTGCAACAGGCCCACGCCATCGGGTTTCAGAAGCCACTGGAGCGTGCCGAAAAATGCGTCGAACCCGCTGCGGCCTACATGTTCGAACATGCCAACCGACACAACGCGGTCGTACTGGCCCCTCTCTTCGCGGTAATCGCGCGGCTCAAACGAGACCCGACCGGACAGGCCCGATTGCGCGGCACGGTCGCGGGCGGCGGCGATCTGTTCGGTCGAGAGGCTGAGGCCGGTGACGCGGGCGCCGTGTTGCCGTGCAAGTTCCATCGCCAGTCCGCCCCAGCCCGAGCCGATATCGAGGACCTCGAGTCCGGGCCGCAGCAGCAATTTTGCCGCTATATGCCGTTTCTTGAGCGTCTGGGCCTCATCCAGGGTCTCCGTCCCAGTCGGGAAATAAGCACAAGAATATTGCCGGTCCGCATCGAGAAAAAGGTCATAGAGTTCGGTCGAGATGTCATAGTGATGTGCCACGTTCGCGTGGGACCGGCTGATCGGATTGTGATGCAGCCTCCGGTTCCGAAACGCATCCAGGCAGCGGTTCAACCGTCTGCCGGGCAATGCGTCGACGGCATCCATCTCCGTCATGCAGATCGACAGCAGGTCGCGCAAACTGCCTGCCTCGATGCGCAGCGTGCCGTCCATGTAAGCCTCGCCAAGCGCCAAGCTGGGGTTCGCAAGCAGTTGCGCAGGCAGCCCCCTGTCGGTCAAGCGGATGGACACGCAAGGGTCGCCGCCGGGGCCGAAACGCCAGGCCTCGCCAAGGGGATCGAAAACGGTGAGGCGTCCGGTGCGAACGAGGCTGCCAAGCGATTTCGCGAGCAACCACATGCCCGCCCGTGCCGGCGCGAGACGTCCGCGTCCAATTCGGCTCCCTTCTTGTTCGAAGCCTTCGTCGGTAGAGGTTTCGCTATTGGACATGCTCGCTTGCTCCATCTCGCTTGTCTTCCAAAGGCGGCATCAACTGCCGCTGTCAGGTGAAACAGACGAAGGACGATAATGATCATTACAGAGCGACGGCCTGCCGGAGCGGCGGATAGCGACGAATGATGGGCGTGGGCTGGTAAAAACCCTTGCAAGACTGATCGGCGTGTCCTCGCTGACGGACCCCGATCCGTGAATTGCGGGCGCGCCCGTGAGAGATGGCCAGCGCATCGGGGCTCAGTCCGTCGTTTTGGCTCCCGCGTCGTCCTTAAGCGCCTGAAACCGCGCGCGGGCCTTTTCCGCTGCGTCGCAATCGCAATCGAGAAAGCCATGAACCGGGCAGGTCAGGCACATCTGTTCCAATCTTGTCTTGAGCGCCTGCCGACCCCGATGAAGTCGGACCGTGAGGTTGTTCAAGGTGATGCCGAGGTCGTCGGGCGACAGCCTCGCGCGACTGCTCCTGAAGATCGACGCGCCAGATTACTTCGGCATATTCCGGTCTGAGCGTCGGCAACAGCTTGTATAGACAATTGCATATCGCCTCGTCGAGTTCTTCGTCGAACCCGTCTTGGACGCTGTCCAAGTCGGTTGGGGCCATCACCATCTCCCTCTGACGCTGGCGCGCTACGTTGCGACCGTAATCCGCGAATGACGACGCCAGGATCTGACCGAGCCAGCCGCGAACGGCGCGCACATCGCGAAGTTGCTCGAAGCGGTCCATGGCCCGCAGCATGAACGTTTGCAGGACATCCTCAGCGGCTTCTGCATCACCCAGCCGCCGACGCAGGAAATTCAGGATATGCTGACGACCTTCCACCAGCGAGCGACGGACAGCGATGTCGGCATCCTTGGCGGCTGTGTCGCGCTGATCTGCTATGGACAACCGATCTTTCGGGTCGTGATTCATGATACACATCTGAAGAGCAAGACGCCGAAACATCGGAAACGTTACACTTTCCGGGTACTTGGGTTGACCTGAGTGTTTGTGGTTTTTCTGTCGGGGATGCAGGGAGCACGGTCTTTTGGAACCAGGGCCAGGATGCGTAAGGTTCCGGCGATCGCAGCGTCTTCCTGTTTCGCCCCTGAGTTGGCACATCGGAAAATTTCTGAAATTCCTGCCACTTCTGATCCAAAAAGGAAATTCGATGTCGCCGACTGTCATAACCAAGATCGTTCTGGCCATGCTCCTGTGGGCGGCGTGCTTTCCGCTGATCACGGCAGGGCTACAATACGCGCCGCATATGACCTTTGCGACGATGCGGGCAGTTCTGGCCGGAGCAGCTTTGGTGGGTTTGGCCATGATCTTGCGCAGACCATTTCCGCGCGGCTGGCGCACATGGGTGACACTGGGTGTCGTCGGCCTTGGTGCGACCAGTCTGGGATTTCTGGGCATGTTTCATGCGGCGGAATTCGTGTCGCCCGGACTGGCCACCGTGATCGCCAACACGCAACCCCTGCTTGCGGCGATGCTGGGCGTCGCATGGCTTGACGAACGGCTGCCAAGGATCGGCTGGATCGGCCTGTTGATCGGCTTTGCGGGGATCCTCGTGATCGCCCTGCCGCAATTGCTCGACGAAGGGCAGGAAGGGTCGGCCATCGGCTTCGCCTATATCGTTTTGGCCGCGGTTGGGGTGACCGTCAGCAACGTAGCGATCAAGTCCATCGCGGACAAGGCGGACGGGCTTTTCGCAATGGGATTTCAGTTGCTCATCGGCAGCGTACCACTGGCCATCGCAGCCTTCGCGCTGGAAGACCAAACCGCCATTCAGTGGAACGCGGTCTTCACGCTATCCTTGCTGGGGCTGGCCCTGTTCGGCTCGGCGCTGGTGTATTGGGTCTGGTTCTCGGTCTTGGAGGAGGTCGAACTGAACCGGGCGATCGTGTTCAGCTTTCTGGTCCCGATCTTCGGTCTTACAATCGGCGCGCTGTTCTTCGGGGAACGTCTGTCCGGCATTCAGTTTTCCGGTATTGCGCTGGTCGTTCTGGGGATCGTGTTCGTCAATCTCAAGGGCAGACCACAAGGGTAGTCGTACCGCGCCGAAGGGAAACTTGAAGC
>JAJFKD010000051.1 GCA_021773405.1 Porticoccus sp. | reverse complement strand
GCTCAGGACTTTCTTTGATGTGCAGAGACAGTCTGGCCTCAGCGGCGTCAATATCACGGTGATGGCGGATAAAGTCAGCCTCCATCAGTTTGGCATCGAGGTTATCCGGCTGTTGTTTAATCGCCTCGGCAAATACGGCTATGCCAGCATCCACATCTCCACTAAGGCTATGGGTCTGAACAAGCCTAAGCGTATGGACAAAATCTTCTGGTGCAATCTTTAGATTTTGCTTGAGAACGTTGATAGCCTTTTTAACTTCTTTCTGCTTCAAATACAGCTGTGACAGGGAATAGCGAATTCGGGTATCTTCCTTGTGAGCAGGCAAGGCCCCTTCCATCAACATTACTGCCTTTTCCAGCTTGCCTTCTTTGGCATAAATCGATGAGAGTAAGGCTACTGCATCCAGGTGATGAGCCTCCTTGGAAACAATCCATTCCAGATCTTCAACCGCACCGGGAAGGTCACTTCTCTGGGTCTTAACACCTGCGCGAATTAATACGCCACCCACATGTTCAGGTTGCTTTAGCAGGATTTCATTCGAAAGCTCTTCCGCCTTATCTGGGGACAAACCCAGTAGATATAACTTGCCCAGTAAAACCCGGGCATCCAAGTGTTCGTCATCAAGCTGTATCGCTGTCAGATATGCCTTGGCAGCTTCGTTAAAATTTTGCAGCCTCTCGTGAATTTTCCCTAACAAAAAGTAGGCACTTGCATCCTTTGGGTCGATTTGTAGCGCATTTTTAAATTCTATCCTCGCCTTTTCATAGTTACCCTCAAGCATTAAACGCTCGCCGGTTTCAATGTGTTTTTCCTTGCGATTTTCTGAGCCGCTACAAGCAACCAGGGAAGAAAGTAACAAGGCGATAAGAACCAATCTGGAAAGGCTGTATGTACTGAACATTTTTAAAAACACACCTAATGTAAAAAAGCCGATAAATAAAAATTAAATGAGATAATCGTTTGGGAAGTTTGCGGCAATTCGGTGACAATCTTATGACAAACGGCTCTTTACTCTCGATCAGCGCAAAGGGGAACAAGAATAATCATATGTTAAACAACGGGTTATAAGATAAGCATACCCTTAGCACCCACCAAACCAAGGGAGAGAACCAGCATAAATCGAAGGTAGCCCATATGCTTCTGATAATGAGCGATAATCAATTCCACTCCATAAAAAAGCACAACAATCTTAAAAAGAATCAACCCTATATTTAATTGCCCTTGCAACAAAGGTAACTGCGGTGAGGCAATGGCAATAAACACCACTAGAAAATCAAGGGGTGTGGGATCAAAGTGCCTACCTTTCGCAAAAGCAACACACAGGACAATGGCAATAATCAGAGCCACCAACATAGCCTTCATAATCCATTGCGACTCCTGCTGTTGTATCCCAGCGCTTTCAAACAGGTAAACAAAAATAGCGATGGCCGTATAAATACAGGCTCTCTCCAGAAAAGACATGGTTCCTGCGGTTGGAGCCAGCTTGATGGTCATCAGCAACACAGCCACCAACCCCATCGACAACCAGGTAATATCTGTGGACACAACGCCGGTAAAGAAAAGGCCTGAAATAACATATAAAGGAAGTAAAAATGCTACTCCCAAATAACCACTTTTTCCCAGGTAATCATTTTCGAAGATTGATGATAGAAATTTCCCTATTCGTTTAGATGTCTTGAATGCGTAACGGCTTTTTTGTCGCCTGCCTTCTTGTCCAACTTCTCCATTGCGGAAAACTTTTCCCTTTTTCTCACCGGTTAAAAAGAAGCTAATAACTGCCAAACCAAATGATAGGAAAATCGTTAAAATTAAAAGATCCGACTGGTATCGAACCAGATAGGCTGTCAGGATCAAACTGGACTGAATCACATAAATAGCAAATACCGCCTCATAGTGATGCAACCCCATGGATAAAAAGCGGTGGTGAATGTGATTTTTATCCGGTGAAAAAGGTGATCGCCCCTCTTTGATCCGTTGCCCCATCACCATCAGAGTGTCAAGAATGGGTAAACCTAGAATTAATAGAGGAAGCACTGGACTCAAAGCCTGATTGACAACCTGGGTCACCCAAATAGCCAAAATACCAACAGAAAACCCCAAAAACTGGCTGCCACTGTCTCCCATAAAAACTTGGGCCGGATAGGTGTTATAACGTAAAAAGCCCAAAGTGCTACCGATAACAGCCAAGGTAATCAGCATTACTTCCATTGATTCAGACAAGTAAGACAACAGGGCAATAAGCCCCAGGGCTAACAAACTGGTACCTCCAGCCAGCCCATCCAAACCATCGGACAAATTTATTGCATTAGTCACCCCCAATAAAACAAAAACTGTAACAGGAACAGCAAGATAGGGGCTCAACTCAAAGGGAATAAAAGGCAAGGCGGTTATCTGGATACCACCTAAAACAACGGGAAAGAAAATTGCGATTATCTGGCCAAGAAATTTGATCTTATAGTTAAGGTCAAAACGATCATCCAGCAGGCCAAAAATCAAAATCACTAAAGCGCCTATCACATAGGACAAGATAGCGAGGTCAAAAAAACAACAGAGTAAGATAGAAGCTATGGAACCCAGCACCATAGCCAAACCGCCAATTCTGGGAATCATCCCGGTATGCACTTTGCGCTCATCAGGAATATCAACAATTTGCATTTTTACCGCCCATTTAATCAATGGCGGAATCAGCAAAATCGTAATAAAGAGAGACACGATAAAGCTCGATAAGAGCAGCATTATTGGCTACCTAACTGTTTTATCCTTTCTAGCGCTTTATTCTTCACGGCGGGTTAATCCGGAATGTAGGAACTGAGCCTTGGAACGGCATTCTGAGTAAAACCGGTTAAAACCTTTTCAGCGCTTTCTATACTTTCACCTGGCTTGATATCAGTGATAATTCTAACCAATGCACCATCTGTTCGATTCCTTGTTAAGGCATCCCAGAACAGGTACCACTTCACCATGTATTCATTAGTAATCACACGGCCACGTTGCTGAAACCAGTAATAGACCAATTTTTTCTCTTCACCAAGGCTCATCATGACCCGATTCACTTCCAATGGCTTTCCGTAAACATCTGTCTGTTCCACTGTGGCCACATTATGACTGTTAATTTTCCACCCTCCTCCAGGAAGACAGGATTTGGGAGAGTGCACTGATGCACCTTTGCGCTGAGAATCATAATAAGCAATATAAAAATTGACTCTTTGGGTGTCGACGTTTGCGTAATTCACCATCAAATAATCACTGAACTTAAGTACTTTCACATACTGAGATTCCATCAGATCTGGAACCCCTTGCCATTCATCTAAGCGCAATGGAAAAGTTTCAAAATGTTGGCGATCGGCAATGACATCTTCCCTATCAGGTAAGGAATAAGAAAAGCCTGTTGCTAGAACAACCAAACAAATGGAAACAATAAAAGGTCTCGGCAAAGCCCTCTCTTTTACTTTTTTTCCAGCATTCATGGGTTCCGGCAAGTAAATAGCCAGAACATCAAGCAAAGGCTTTCTATCTGTACTAATAAAATTAAGCAACCAAGCCAAAACCAGCATGAGCACCATAGAGCTCATAAAAACTATCCAGCCTTCAAAGTCATGCAAAAAACCCTCGGCTGCTGATTTACCCCAATGCTCAACCGTGTAACCAATGACACCAATACGAAAACTGTTCATGCCAACAGTAATTGGAATACTAGAGAAAAATAGTAAAGCACGCTTCCAGAAAGGGGCCTTATAAAAATAAGCTAAAATAAAACCCACGGTCATTAAAGGAAACAGATAACGTAGACCACTACATGCCTCAACAACTTGCAGTTTAAGAGAGCCAAGATCAATAACGTTACCTTCCAGGTAAACGCTGATATCAAAGAGGCGAATAAACCAGACACCCAATTGGGAGGAAATTAACTGCAGTTGTGCGGACAAATTGTTATAGAGAAAAGTTGGCAATGGAATCATGAATACCAGAATAAAAAGAGGTATTGCAATTTTCAGGTAACCTTTCCAGCCCATATAGGCCAGAAACAAACCGTATAACACTAATAGGAAAGAGTACTGAACAACAATATAAAGGGCACTGAGCTCTCCTATAAAATAACCTACCAATCCAATAGCAACTAGTAAGGAGCCCACATAGGAACCCTTGAAAACCAATTCACTCAGCGTATTTTTTCGTTGCCATATTAGAAATAAAACAATGGCTGGAATCATATAGCCATAACTATATTCCTCCGAGCTGCTCCACTTTAATTCCATATAGGTGAGGCCTTCGATAAAAATCATCCCAACAAAGGTACCAACCATCAAAAATATTCCCCAAATCCATAGAGGCTCCTTCCAGAAAAAACTTCCATTAGAACTATGTGGGGTTTGGGGACGAATGGAAGGGGAATTCATGTCAGACACAGGAACCTCAACGTCTATGTATGGACGGCAGCAACGTCTTCACCAACCATAACGATCACAGGAAAAACCTGTAACAAACTGATTTATTAGGAAATTTATAGATAAACAGAGTATAGCTTTGACATATGACAGAATCATGAACATATATTATTTATGCAATATTTTCGTCATCTAAATGTCATTTTTATGACGCACAATCTAGAACGCTTTCCAAACTGCTAGAAGACAATTGCCTACACAGAGTTTTTGCTCTCTAACGACAAATCAAAGGTATGCACTGAACTATTGAGCGGATCATTCCCCTAAAATTACCAATTGGTTTTGATGGGCTCCATACTCACTTCTTACAAAATCTTACTTGGGGTTATTTTGTTCCAGAAAGCTTACTTCACACGTGGTTTGCAAGACTTAATTGTCACGTTGTTTTCGCGAGGTGGAAGTATGCTAATTGGGCTGGCAATGCAGTCAGCTCTAGCTTGGGTACTTGGTCCCGAAATGCGGGGCGAGTATGCGATATGCCTGATATTTAGCACCTTTGCAGCAACATTCTTTACCTTTGGTATTGACTGGGCAGCCAGTTATTTTTCCGCCTCAAAAGATAAACCGCTTAACGAAGTGGCAGGATTTTGCTCCTTATATTACCTGTTACTACTGGCTATTATGTTGCCTTCCCTACTGCTGATTATCGACACTCCGATAAAATTTTTTGAGCAAGCCTCTCCCCAAGCATTTACATTATCAATTGCCTGGGCATCAGCCATCGTTGCTTATAATATCAGTGCAGGTTTTCTGCGCGGCCTTCGTATGTTCTCTATTTTGGCTGCTATCACTTTATCAAAAGCACTTTTATCCCTGCTTACTACCCTTCTTTTATTCCACGCAACTGACTTAGATGTTCAGGCGCCAATATGGGCAGACCTAGCTAGTACAGTAATCGCCATCTGCACAATGGCGATTATGCTGTCAAAAAAACAAGGGCTGCGCCTGCAAAAGCCCAGCTATCATGTAATGGCCGACCTATTTTCCTATGGCGGTAGAATGTTTGTTGGCTCCATTGGAATGATGACTAACTTACGCATTGGTACGATTTTGGTTGCCTTTTATCTTACCAAGGACGAGATTGGCTATTTTGCATTGGCAATGGCCCTATTAACACAAGTTGGTACCCTTGCCGATGTCGTCAACAATGTAACACTACCTCGTATTGCAGAAAGCAAGTGCGGAAGAGTAGACCTTGTATCAAAATCCGCACGTTGTGTTTCTACCTTTGTTTTCATTTTAGGAATTCTATTGATAGCCACCGCCGAATGGCTAATACCCATCCTATTTTCTGAGAGTTTTTATCCAGCAATAGCCATACTGTTTATTCTATACCCAGGAATGTGGTTGAGGTCATTATGCAAAGTCTTATTTGCATATTTTAATGGTATCAACAAGCCACAATTAGTCTCTATTAATATGGCAGTTAATATCTTTTTTAATATAATATTTTTGACATCGTTTATACCCCTTTGGGGCCTTCATGGTGCAGCCTGGGCTGTAACAGCTTCAAACTTTTTAAGCTCAATTTTTTTAGTTTATTATTACTTCAAACTATCTGGATCCAATTTCCAAAACATATTCCTTGTCACTAAAAAAGATTTCTATAAAGGGGGGCAGCTCTCGTAAACAACCAATACAAAATTGGTTTTACAGGCATAGATTGATGATAAAGACCCGCACTTCTTTAAATTTCCAGCAAAGCAAATGGGCATGGTGGCTTATGGGGCTATCATTGGCCATTGTCGTAGGCTTAGTTTTTATCAAAGAATACAGTCTTGCTGGTATAGCCGTAGTTGTTATTACTATCATTGCATCACTCATCAAACCCGTTTATGGCGTTGTTATAGCCATTGCTTATTTCACCTGTGACCAATTCATCAGTGGAATATCTCCAGATACTCTTACCTTTGGCCGATATTTAATCATATTAAATATAATATTTTGCCTACCCAAATTTCTTAGTCATAGCCAGGTTGATAACAGTATCGGGCAACAGTTTTACCTCTATTTCTTACTATTATTTTTAGGTTCAATTTCGTTGATATGGGCTGAACACTTCGACAGGGGTGCCATATACCTCATGAAACTAGCTGTATTTATAGTATGGGGGAGACTTGTAATCCCCTTACTGGCAAACAAAGAACTATTGACATCATTATCGGGTTTAATGTGTGTGATCACCTCCTTAATTGCCTTAATTTTCTTGTTTGGAGGTGTTGGCAGGGTTAGCCATATTAATGATAGGTTGTTGTTGGAAGGGCTTGGTATCAACTCAATAGCCACATCCTTTGGTTTTGTTATTGTTTTTTCCAGCCTATATTTTAGAAGCTGTGCGCCTCTACTCCGAAAACTCTGTTTGCTTATTTCAAATATGTTGATATACCTTGCGATTATATTAATGGGCACCCGATCTGTGGCCTTTGGGGTACCTTTTGCACTTATAGCTGCTGTTTTTTTCTTAAAACCAGAATTCCTTTTAAAACACCTTTCACTCGCAATTATAGTCGCGGGGCTATCAGTCGCAGGTTTATTAGTGGCAGTACATAGTGGCCTTATATCAGAAAGATTATATGAGCGTTTTTTTGGGCTCACAGACATACAGGTATATACTAAAAACAGCCGCGTAGACCTCGCCAAACATTCAATATCCTATGTTCTAAACAACCCTATTGGTTCTGGTGTCGGTAGTGAGCATAAGGTTTTTGAGAACTATTCATATAACGTTCCTCTCTATGAAAGTCATAACACCTATGTATCCACTATGGTTCAATTTGGTCTTCAGGGGTTTTTTGTACTACTCACAGCACTTGCTTTATTTTTTATTAACAATATTAAAATAAGCGACCCAAAATACCGCTATTACTGTATTTCATTACTTATCTACTTTTTAATCATCTTGCTCAAAGCCTCTTTGCTTCAGACTAGATTATTCTGGATTCCAATGATTATTATGCTAGCGTCAGTAGAATGGTATAACAGATCAAAAAAAAGAAAAGGAATTCCTGATTGCAAAAAAACATACATCAACAAGCACGACCATTGACTAACAAAACGAAATATAATTTCCTGATCAGGAATTTTAAAATGTTTAAATTGAGAAAAGTATTAAAAACCATCTCTGTATTTTTAGTTTTTAATACTAATTTATATGGAAGTTCTCCCTCTCATCAGCTGCAAATATATGACGGTAGCAGCCAAAAAAATCAGAAAAAATGCTTTATCTGGTTTGAGGTAAATAACAAAAAGCATTTTGACCAATATCTACAGTTCAAAAGCTCCTGGGAAGGTGTTGGCAATCTAATGGTTACGGCCAGAATCAATAACGTAGAAATGTTGACCCAACAACTTGTCTCACAAAATATAGCCATTATTAGTGGATTTAAGACGTCAGATCCCTTTAGAGACAAAGACTACTACGACTCCACCGTTTGGGCTGAAGTCGCTAAAACAGCAAGGAACATCTCAAAAATGACTGGGAATAAGCCTGTTGTTTTAGAGAACGAAGGTGCTGTAAAACAATTGCTTAAAAATGGCATCTCAACCATCGACTACAACAAACTTTTCGAGGTGATAAGGGAACAACAATGGCCAGAAATTTGGTTTTGGTACGCCCCCACAGGAAAAAGGGAACCCGTTATTTCCATGACACATGAGATAGCCCGCGCAGTAGTAAACGGTATACCTAAGGTTCATCTAATTGAACCTTCATCAGCTGGGTTTTCTAATTCCCCTGTTAACGCACTTTCGGCTAATCTTCTTAAAAAAACCCTTATTCTTGATCCAAGCCCAGTTTCAATTATATATCTTGATGATAAACATAAAAATTTTTGGAAGTTAATAGATACGAATAAAGCACTACAGGCGGCCTTAGGAGACACTGTTATCCTGTATCCAGGATTTGATGATTTAGAAAATGCATCAAAAATAAATGCCGCTATAGGAAATAGAAAATGTTCCAGAAACGAACATTAGAGGCTCTAAGCAGCAATGCTTTCATTCTATATCTCCTTTTGGAATAGAAATGCAACAAAATCACAGGTTATTGGAGCTCGATGCACTGAGAGGTATAGCTGCATTTGCTGTTGCAATCTACCATTACTTTTACCGTTATGACCAAATATATGGCCATGAAAATATTCCTGTAAATTGGGCTTATTTTGGACAACTCGGCGTAGAGCTGTTCTTCATGATTAGTGGGTTTGTTATATTTTGGACACTAAACCGAACGGAAAAACCTTTTGATTTCATCATTTCCAGATTCTCAAGGCTCTATCCAACGTACTGGGCTGCTATTTTAACCACTTTTATTGTTCTCATACTTTTTGGCCTTCCTGGCCGCGAAGTATCGTACACAAATGCTGTGTTAAACATTCTTATGTTTCAAGAGTACCTGCGAATCCCCCATATTGATGGAGTTTACTGGACGCTAACGGTAGAACTAACCTTCTATTTTTGGATGTTTACTTTATATCTAACTAATAAACTAGATAAAGCAGAACATATATTTTCAATTTTAGTTCTGATTTCTATCCTTCACTCACTTGAATATATAAGTATTCCAGTTCCACTCTATAAGGTTTTTCTGCTTGAATACTTGCCCTTCTTTCTAGCCGGAATCTGTTTTTATAAGATAAGCCATGGCAGACAAAAAATATCTACAATTAGCGCTCTATTTATATCCTTGGTATCAACAACATTTATTTATCCACTAGAATTCTTTATTATCTTTACTATTTTTTACCTCATTTTTTATTTATCGATTAGTGGCTTCCTGAAAAAATTAACCTTAAAACCTCTTATTTTTATGGGTGGAATATCCTATTCCTTTTACTTGCTGCATCAAAATATTGGCTATGTAGTTATCAACGAGTTTTATAAATACAATTGGTGCCCTAGCCTAGGGATATTATCAGCTATAATTTTATGTATTTTTCTTGCTTTTCTCTTATCAAAATATATTGAAGGCCCCGCAATCTCTTATATACGGCAGTGTTATAGAGAAAGAAAAAAACACATGCAAGAAGAGATCAGCAAGTAGGATTTCACTGAAAATCAACAATTGTCACTCATTGCTTTTTAAAAATACCAGCTAGTAGTCACCTAGCATGGGCTTAGTCACTCCTCTCTAGGCGCGCCCCAATAACCCAAAATTCTTTACCAAGCCCTTCGTAGCATAGTGTACGAAATAATAGGCAGATTTAGTTAAAGAAAGATTTTCTATATCTCGATAGACACGCCACTGATATTGAGCAGTTTTAAACTTGTTTCGGGACACTGAATTGCTACGAACCCTGTAGGTCGCCAGTACATCTTTAATACCATAGGCCTTATCAACATGCTTTAGAAGGGCTAACCAAATACAATAGTCTTGCCGTTTTCTAATTTTTGGCAAATAAACCTTTCCGCCACAACGTTCTACATGATACATTCCAGTTAAGCATGAAATAGCACAACTCTTTAGCATCATCGAGTAATCTGTATACTCGGGAACAACAAACTCCCCCAAAGACTCTTCAAGGTTTTCGGAAAACCTTCTGTACGAAGAGAAAACGATCCCCGCCTTCTTCTTTTCCATAAAGGAAAGGCTCTTTTCCAGAAAATCGCTATCCCAAAGGTCATCGGAATCAATGAAAGCAATCACATCACCCGTTGAAGCCTCAATAGATGTATTCCTAGCTACTCCAGACCCTGAATTGGTATCAAGCTTTAGTAGCTTTATTCTTGCATCTTTATCGGCAATTTTCTGGATCAATTCTATTGAGCCATCTGTTGAACAATCATCTGTGATAAGCATTTCCCAGTTTGGATAAGTTTGCTCTTGTACAGAGGTAATCGTATCCAGTAGGTATTTCTCTGAGTTAAACACAGGTGTAATTATTGAAACTGTAAGGGAAAAACTTTCTGATTTATCCATAACAATACCAAGAAAAAGAAACAACAACGCAACCAACTTATTTATTAGGCTATTTTGATACCTATTATTGAAGAATCTTTGCCGGGACACCCCCAACAACAGACATATCTGGTACATCCTTAGTAACAACACTGCCTGCTGCACAACAGCAGGATTTGCCAACTACCACACCCGGAAGAAGTGTTACTCCTGCACCGGTCCAACTTCCGTAACCTATTTTCACCGGCGCTCTATGAGGTTTCCCATACCGATAACTTCCATTTTCGAGAGTATGATTACCCGATGATATAACCGTATATGGGCCTAACATCACTTCGTCCTCCAGCTCTATTTCTCCCTGAGCATTTAACCAACTACCGTGTGCAATATAGACATTGTTTCCCAGGGTCATCTTATTTGGGAAATTGATTTTTACATCAGAAGAAATTTGAAAATTGTGGCCACATTTTTTAAAACAAAGTTTAACCAGTAAGCCTCTAAACCACATAACTGGCCGAGAATCCGGGAGTACCCAGGTTATCTTCATCACGACCACAAACCACAGATATCGAAAAATCCTGTCCATATACATATCTCAAGGCTTTTAGTCATTAACTGTAAAATAGCTAATAACCTGATCGACAAATGAATCCGTTGTTAATTCCTTTGTACGATCAAAACCATTCTTAATAAATTGCTTTCGAAGGCTGGGGTCTTCTATTAATTTGGATATAGCATTTTCTATAGCTGCAGCATCCTTTGGAGGAACCAAAAGCCCGTCATAATTATTTGTCACACTTGTAGGAATGCCACCCACATTGGTTGCTACTAACGGTAGACTATTAGCTCTGGCTTCAACCAAAACCCTAGGAGTCCCTTCGGAGAGGGTGGGGAGAACAAAAATATCTGACCTCCTCATCAGCTCCGGGATATCTTGATATTTAATATGCCCCAACCAGCTTACCCTATCCCCTAAGCAAAACTGGTTGACGAGACTATCCAACTTCTGTTGGTATGCAAGATAACGATCACGGCTTCCAGCTAATAATAATTTTATTTTTTTCCCTTCCACCTGAAGCTTTGAAAATGCCTCTATCAGATATTCCACTCCCTTCTCTGGTCGGATAAAACATAAACACAGGATATTTATGGTATCCCCTTGGCATGTATCCTCACGCTCGAAAAAGTCATCATGAGATAGTGTTGTAGAAATGGTTGTGAAGGTCCTTGGGGAAGGATACCTTTCAGCAATTTCATTGCCATTGCATACAAATACTCCATTAGCAATAGCTCGGCCTTTGCATAACTTTCGCTCCCATTGCCAAACGAACAGTTTACCCATTGCGTCTTTTAAAAAATTAGACCTTTTATGGGATTTCAGTAATGACATTGGATTTCCCACAAGCCAATGACAAACAGGCTTTTTATATCGGGCACAATAACTATATAAAGTGGTCGTTGCGGCTACTGGATTACCACGTATAAAGATATGATCGGCAGCAGTTATAGACTGTCGGTAGCTTGCTTTGATGCCATCCAGATGCCTTAGGCTATCGGCTGTAGATTTCCAATTTGGCTGTTCAAAAAGTGTAACGTTATCGGGAAGTTGATAATCTTCTTCTGAAGAGTGGTAGGGCTTCAACGGTGAACTAAGATAGATATGGTCATAACGAGAAGAAAAGGCTTCAACAATTTTTCCGAAAGATACATGAGCAAAAATCTTACCATCTAACTCGCTCACTCGCCCACCAATGATAGCAAGTGCATTGGAACTCGTCTTAGTAAACCCCAGAGCACCTGTTTGATGAATAGTTTCCATACTGGAACTCAACATAAACTTCTCACATGTCGCTCAAACACCAAGCCGATACCATCAACAAATCTAAGCAAACTGAGACTTACCTCCCGATTTATTTAATACTGTTCCAAGCAGAGGTGTTTTTTCCAGATAATTAAGCGCTTGCTGCAATCCATCCCTTCCCGTTTTCCCATCTTCGATAACAAGCAAAGCACTATCTATATAGGGAGAAAAAGCCATTACATCATCACTATTCAGTAACGGGGGAAGATCAAAAATAATAATTCTATCCCTATAACGGTTTTTTAATTCATTGACTAGATCAATGGCCTTCGGTGATGAAAGGGCTTCTGAAGAATTTGATAGTGGTTTAATGCTGGGTAAAACCACTAAATCATCTATGCCGGGATTAAAAAGTATATCCTCTATAGGTGTATCATTTAAAAAATAATCACTCACCCCATATTCAGGAATATGTTCAAAATAACTATGAACGCTGGGCTCACGAAGATCAAAGTCTACCAGCAAGACGGTATGCTGTGTTTCTTGAGCCAAGCTAATAGCCAGATTAATAGCCGTCAGGCTTTTTCCTTCATTTTGATTAGCGCTTGAAATGCCTAACGTACTCCAGCCTTGTTCTTTCATTCGCTGTAATACACGGGTTCTCAAAATTTTGTAGGCACTAATGATCGAGTCATTTTGATGAGTAGATATAACTCGGTTTCGCTTGAGGACATTAGGAAACACATTTACCTTTTTCGTGACATGGTAGTTAGTTTCCTGTTCGTTCGAGTAACGTTCACCTATGGGGTGTGATACCTTAGATTCAACCATCGAACCATGACTTCTCACCAAACGTAAAGCTCTTTTTATTCTATTCATCTTAAACTCCAAGTCGGCGCATTATGACGTACCCAAATGTGTCAAGGGGCATAATTAAGAGATGGAACACCAGCATAGCCAAGAGAAGGAAAGCGCCAACAGATACCACACCTATTTTAACTAACATGGAACGGCGGACTACCTCTGCATCAGTCATGATGTAGGGAATACTGCTTAACGGATATTCACCCAATAGATTAAATACAGCTTTTCGCCCATGAAGATTTCCATCTATCGCATCCATTAAAAAGGCACTTCCCAAACCAATGACCATTGATGCAAAAACACCCAGCACAAGAATGGCTGTTCGATTAGGTTTAATGGGTTGTTCAGGTAGCAGGGGGGGTTCGATCAAAGTAAAGCGTTCACCCTTACGACCAATCTCCATGGATTCAGCCAATTGTGCATCCATCTGTTTAGCTTTAATTTCACGATATTCCATCGCCGCATTTTCATAATCACGGGTTAATTCGTTATAGGCACGTTCTACTTGGGGGGTTTCAATTAACCTATTTTCCAATAACTTTAATTTATCCCGTAAATTTTCGGCTGATTTATTTTGCGATAAGAGTTCCGTCTCTGCGGCCTGTAGTTGGGTCTTAAGCTGGATATACGCAGGATTATCTGCTTCTAAATCAGCCTTATACACAGATGGATTAGATTTTTTATTTTTTTGCTGTTCGTTATAGGCTATTTCAAGTTCATTAATGACAGAACGCAGGCGCATAACAGTTGGATGATTTTTAGAATACTGCTCCTGTGCTTCCAATAATTTATTATTCAGATCAACCAATTGATCTTTGATATGGTCACTGCTGTCTTTTACTCCCACCTCGTCTTCTAGTCCTTTTATTTCTTTTTCCATGCGTAAAATATCAGGATGCTCTGAAGAATAGACAGCAGAAAGTTGTAGGTATTCTGCCTGAATCATTTTTAATCTACCAGCGGGGCTCAAAACTCTCTCCCCCTGCTCAGAAAGAATTGATGAGCTTGGATTTAACTGGCTTAGCTCCGAGGTTAAATATATTTTTCGTTCCTTTAAGAGACGAATATCCCTTTCAACATCGTATAATTCTCTCTCAGTACGATCCATCAACTGGGTATTTAGCTGGATTAATTCTGGTAATTTATTAACATTTTTTTCTTTAAACTCCGCTAGATTTTTTTCTAGAAATTTTATTTTTTGCTCTAGCTTTCTCCCCTCTTCCTGTAAAAAATTCAATGTATCAGAGGCCATTTGAGTACGACTTTTTACATTTTCCTTTAGGAATAAAGAAGTTAATTCATTGGCAACTTTCTGTGCTAAGGAGGGAGATTCACTATCATAAGCAAGCGTAAAGGCGATGGTCGCCTGTACTGGCTTCCCACTTCTAGGATCAACTACTTCAGCACTAAGAGTATCGAGACTAATGTCATCCCGCATCGCCTTTATAACCAATTCTCTTGGCTTTTTTTCTCTCATTTCTTTATACAAATCATACTTCTGTATGACTTTCCAAAGATTTGCGCTAGTCATCACACGCTGACTGATGACCTGTATTCTTTGGTCTGCGTAGCTAGTAATCGTAGTGCGTACAAGATCTTGCGGTATTTCCTGTTGTTCGATCAGGATGGTCGAAGATGACCTAAATACTGAAGACAAACCTAAGGAAAAGGCTATAGCCAACAATATCAACAGAGTAGAAATAGTAACTATCTGGAATTTTCTTCGCCAAACAGTGGCAAGATAATCCTTCAAATTTTTTCCGGTATTTTCGTAATATTCTTGTGTTTCCGTTTCCATTAGTATCATTACTCGATTACGTCAAAACGAGGTTGACCTTTTTAAACCACGATAAAGTATTCCAAAACTAACTTGCGTCGACATAGCTGCATCCCGACCAACATATTGCTGTTCAGAGACAGTTACTCTAGATACCAATGACCAGGAATTACTGAGCTTCCAACTTAATGACGCATTAAAAGATTGATATTCTCTATCTTGAGCTGTTAGTAATGTTTGATTGTTTTGTACCGCCTTGGTCTCATAATAACGGTAGCTTAATTTTGACCTGACCCGAGCATTATGATTTCTGGTATATGTCAGCTTTAATTCATCACGGTCATTAAGAAAACCAAAGGGATCGGGAACAAGTGTTTTACTTAGATCTAAGTCGACATTACTGTTAACAAATTCTTTTTGAGTTGAAATATTGAATAGATTTCCTCGGCTTTTTTGATCCGTAATAATGTTAGCCGTTATTTGGGGAGTAATCTGTACCGCTGTTTCATATTCTGAATCTGAAATTCTATAACCAGCAGTGATGTCGGCATCCCAAGTGTTAGAAATCGACCAATTTGCCCCAAAAGTTAGACCATTGGTCTTCGAATCACTCAGGATATCTTTTGCTGAATAATCCTGATGTGATAGATCCGTAAAAAAAGTCCATCGAGATGCTATCTGTTTCTGCCAAATTAGATTATAAGACTTATAACTGTAACCAGAAAATGAGCCATCTTCAGATTCATAATCCACATCCAAATCTGAAAACCGTATTTCTACCAATGAACTATCAGATAACTGGTAATTCCAACTAGGTGTTACAGAAAGGCTATTTTTTTTTACATCGCCACGACTAAGACCAATATCTTCAAGCTCTGAAGACAGTGATTTTTTATCTGAATAGCTTGTTTCTAATGCCAATACCGATCTTTGAAACCGTTGATCCAAAACCAGGTTGGCAATTAAATCTTCCTGATCCGACTTTATATTTTTGTCATAACTTCTATCTTGAAACCCCACAGATAAACGAGCTTCTTTCATCTCGCGCCTTAAACCAGTTGTAATTGTTGATTCTATTTTTTCTGCAAGTACCGCCTCTTTGCTGTCAGAGGAAAAGGTAGGATTATCATCATATTCTTTATAAACTTTTATCTCAGGGTTCCAATACCATTCCATACCATAGGCAGATGAAGTGATAAGCACCAATACCAATGCAAAAGCTATGACTTTAATACTTGGAAAAAACGCTGAAAACATTAGAGACTACCGTCAATCAGGGAATAAGAACGGTATCACCGCTCTTAAGAATGATGTTTTGCTCTAATTTCTCACCCTTTTCAATATTAGAATACTTGAACTCGATCGGTTCTTGTTTTCCATCTGAGCCTCTACGCAGAACAAGGATTCTATCTCTCTTGGCAAATGGAGTCATTCCACCAGCCATAGTCAAAGCCTGCAAGATATCCACTGGACGATTGATAACAAATTCGCCGGGGCGGTTTACCTGTCCGATAACAAAAACCTTATTTCCTAAAGTTTGACTAACAGCAACTGTGACAACAGCATCGGCGATGTATCTATGAAGTTCTTCTTCAAGGGTTTTGGTAATGTCTTCTACTGAACGATCACCTACAATGACCTCACCAACAAGCGGAAAAGTCAAAATACCATCAGGCCTCACTGCTGCTTCTAGCTGTAAATCTGCTTCCTTCCATACAGATATTTGCAAAATATCACCTGGCTGAACTAAATATGACTCAGATTGTTTGGCATAAACGTCAGTAATCAATAACGAAAAAAAAAGAAGCGCTAACAGCCTGAGAGATTTGACTTTAGAAAGCATCATGACATCTATTTCTTTTGATGGTCTTGAAGGGAGAACCAATCATATTGAAGATTTGTGAACGTTTATTGACAATTTGCTTTCAGAAAAATGACAAAGGGGCATCAAAATGACACCCCTTCTATAAAATTAAAATCGAATCAATACTAAATTACGCTTTAGGTTGGTAGGGAAGAACGTGCCTTTGATCTTAACAAGAGTCCACCACAACCAATTGCTGACAACATCAGAATAAATGCTCCAGGCAATGGCACTGTTGTTGATTGGATATCAAAAGAGCCTCCCAAAAACTTCTTCTCAATAAAGGCAAGTTCGCCCAGTGACTCCGTTCTAGCTATCAACAGGTTTTGTATGGTCAAAATAATTCCAGAAGCGCTAGGCTGCCAATCGCCTGTTGTACCATCAATAAAAGCAGATGCTGTCCAATTATTAATGCCCTGCTGATCCAGGGTTTCCTCTGATGAAATGAATGCTGTACTTTCTGACAACACATCATCCATATTACGCACACGAATCTGACCGGTCACTTCTACAGAAGCCCCTTCCCCACTGAGGTAATAATCACCACGCTCTTCATAAGTAATTGATGCAAAAGTAAAACCGGGGCGTGGTTGCAGCATCAGGTTAATCGTACTGTTGGTGAAAGTAACACCTTGTCCATTCGCCGAGGCTGTGGAGAAATCAATGGGTGTAAAGAAAATAACGTTATTGCTAAGTTGAGGGGGACCGAAACGACCTAACATCGTATCATCGTAGGTCAAATCAAAATCAGTAGTACTTAGTGTTACCAATGCTGCATGCGCACTTGGCACCACTAAATAAATAACTAAAAAAAGTAGCTTCAGCAACTTCATTGTCACACCTCAAAACTCCATGGAAACAGTAAAGAGTGGTCACTTTAACAATGAAAAGTGACAGGCTGATGAAAAAAATGTGACAAACATCGCATATTACAATGCTTTTACACTACAAAAGCTATTCTATAAAACAACCTTATGTATTTTATTTTTTGGACACTCTGAATTGATCAGAGGTTACTTATAAATTAACGACCAACCTATTGGGGTAAGGCCAGACTCGTCGTGTTTTTATCAATCAAAAGATCTCTGGCCTTGTATTGGTAATCCTGTGCTAGGTTTTCTATCTTTACACGTTTCAACTGAGTAAAAGGTTCTGTCTCTTTTGCTGGGCTCCACAGTCCCTCTTCTACCATTTCGACAGTCAACTGATGAATTTCCTGATTGTGGTCAATACACTGCCCAAGGTCATTATCATATTGAGCAACTGTTTCCTTCAAAACAGAAGACTCATGATCACTGCGTCTCAAATCCTTCTTGGTTGCCATCAGGTTTTTACGTAACTCCTCATTACGTCCTTTTACATTATCCAAAGCCTTAACGTATTTCTTCTTGGTTTTTTCAGATTTCTCTTTAAGACTTTCCAGGTCAGCTTTTAGCGTTTCAATCTCTTTTGTCAATGATACCTTTTCCATTTGCAAAGCTGATTTTTCAGCGTTTAACTGCCGGATGATAAATTGAGCTCGCGCCATAGCATCATCTTTCTGGGCATAGACAGGCATAGCCACAAAAAGCATTGTGGCGATTGTTGAAAAAGTCAGAGTAAAAATAATTTTTTTAGACATATCGCTATCCACCCACAAAAACTAGAACTTAGTATTCAAATCAACCTGTAAGGTTCTAGCACCATAAGGCTTACCATCAATTTCATCGGCAACAAGCATCCTTAATTGCAACCACGTGTTACGTGCCAGGCCATACTTACCCGTTAGAATATAACCTTTGGCATCTGTGCCTCCCAACCGGAAATCCGAGTCTGTAAACGCATCTAAAACAGCATCGCGTTCAAGATACTTATAGGCAAGAGAGGCTTGCCAGTCGTGACGTTTCCTAACCTTGGGCCACCCAACTGTTACCTTAAGCTTATAACCATCAGACTTATCAGAAACTTTGTTGCCATTACTATCGCGTAGGTCCTTGTCAAACCCTACATTTTTAACATACTCAGCATCGACAATGATATGAGTAGGCACAAAGCGTGTAATATCATAAGATGCTGTCAGAGCCACTTGATCGAAATCGGTGGCCAAAGCATACAGCTCTTCACCATCTTCACTGTCTATATCAATCAGAGTATTACCAAACTGCAAAAATTCTGGAGCGGTATAATCGAATTCCGTACTAAAAGGATCATTAATTTTCCCTTCAATATTTTGATAATCGTAGTAAGCAAGGCCAACCTTTAATTTGTCTTGATTATCAAACAAATAATCAAAACCTACCTGACCTGCAAGTAACCATTTATCATCTGTACTAAACTCTGATTCTTGTAGTGAAAAAGCACCCAACGTAATAAATGGGTCAAATGCCCTTTCTTCTTCATCGTAAATATTGTCCGTACGCAACCAACGATAAGTTCCAGCAAGCCCATCAAAGTTAACGTCACTATCCCAAATCAAATCTGTGCTGAACCAGGGGTTAGGCATCCGCCCTGCCGTCAATTCAACATCCTTTATCTGAGAAGTATATTTAACGTAGGCACGATCTAAGTTAAAAGAAGAGGACGACTTATATTGTTCCAATGTTTGGTTTCTGGAGACAGGATCTCCTTCTTTTCCTGTGGTAAACCTGGCATCCACAAGAATGGATTCAGTAATTTTAGCCTTTAATCCAAATCGGAATCTTAAACGGGTCCGCTCTCTGTCTTCCGTAGTATTTAGGAATACATCATCACCTGCCTGGACTTGACCGCCAGCATCATTAATAGCCGCGATATTGAGTATATCTGAGGCATTATCATCCTCAAAAGCATCACTCTGCATACGGAACCTGATATCACCATAAGGCTTGATGGTTTTAATCCAGTCAGGCCATGCACCAGGCACACCCCACTGCTTGGTTTTCGCCTCACTCAGCACATCGCGGGTCACATCCTCCTTCAATCCCATCCGAACCTCATCACGAATTTGGTCACGAATATACTGAGGAATATAAGGTACACGAACAACACCGGGCTCAACCTGTGGAGGCATATCTTTGGAATTACCAGCAACAACATCTGTAGATGTCTGATAGCTATTTCTGGCATTCTCCTCGGCCTTTGCCATCAGCGCTGTCGCCTTATCACTGGAAAGCACGCCTTCCTGAATCAACAACTTGATAAGCTCAGATGTTTGTGACTTGAGCTGATGTAACTCCTGACTCAGCTGTGTGGAATTTTCAACAGCGTACAAGGGCTGACTTAATACCAGCGCCAGAGCCACACTGAGCTTTTTTATGTCTTTCATGTTATTGGCCTTAATCACTAACCTAGATTTCTATGTATTAAAAATTCGTTTTTAGCCTAATCGTAACCGGCATCACTGCCGCTGGGCCGGGTGGGGAAGAAAGCCTTTCCATTTCCCATAGATACTTTTCTATCAATTCCTTTGCCTTGTAATCTCCACTCCTAATATCGATGCTAAAACGTTCGAAAACACCGTATTTATCCACCCATATTTTTGCTGATACGTTATATTCCAATCGTTTTATTTCTGTTATTTCATTGAGGTATTCGTAAATTTCACGTTTCATTAGCCCCGCATATTTGCCACCCCGGACACCTTTACGGTTTCCACTTCTGCCGCCAATTAATGGCCCATCGCCAGAGCCTCCCTCAGCTCCATCGGCATCACCCACCGGATCATCCAAGTTATCCTCAGATAACGCTTCGGCTTCCGGCTCAGGTTCATCTTCAAACTCTGGCTCTTCGGGTTCCGGCTCCTGCTCGGGTTCCGGCTCTGGCGGTGTAGGTGGAGGTGGCGGCGGCGTGATAACCGTAATCTGTTGCACAGTTTTTTTCGGTTCTGGCTGTTGCTCCATACTGGAAAAAAACATCACCAGCAATACCACCAGGACCAAAACAACGATCACACCAAAAATTAATGGCGCATGTTTAAGCCACGCTTTTTTACCACTCACTCAACTCGCCCCTACAGCCCAATCATCTATAGCCCAACCAAAAATACCCATTGAACTAAAAATACTCATAGGGCTATTTCGCAATTGCCTTAGTCACTAAGCCAAGCTGCTTAATTTCCAAACGACCGATCAAATCCAACACCTCAACCACACGTTGATATTGAATTTGGGCATCCGCTTTGACCACCACAGGCAAATCGGCATTAGCCGACTTATACTGTCGAAGCAACGATTCCAATTCGCTTAACGAGACTGGATAGGCATCCAAAAAGATGGTGCCATCCTGAGTGATGGTTACCGCCTTTGTCTGGGGTTTTGCCAAGCTTGGAGTCGAACTTGCTTGGGGTAAATTCACTTTAATACCCTGCACCGTCGCTGTTGTCATAATGATGAAAATAATCAGCAGAACGTAAGCCAAATCCAGCATCGGCGTAATGTTGATCTCATCATAGGGTTCGTTATCTTGTTGTGCTTTCACTGTTGGCCCCTAGCTAAAAAATTTACCGTTACTTAATTATTCACCATAGTATTCAGAAACTCTGGTAATAAATTCATCTACAAATACTTGCATATCTGCAGAAATATCTTTGATTTTTGAACCAAGGTAGTTGTAACCAAACAGTGCAGGGATCGCCACGGCAAGACCTGCCACTGTCGCCAGCAATGCAGCAGACATACCCGGAGCAATCGCATTAATATTTACATCTCCTGCCTGGGCAATACCCGCAAAGGTAATCATTACCCCCACAACTGTTCCCAGCAGGCCAAGGAATGGGCCACCACTAATAGCAATCGTTAACAGAACCATTTTGCTGTTAATTTTTTGCATTTCCCTGACAAGGAATGCTTCCATGGATGCACGAATAGCAGCAGAGGCTTGATTAGTTAATTTTTTATTGGAGCTAGCACCAATACTCTCACCCACCCTTAAGCGGACTTCTTTTAAGCCCTTATGGTACATGTGATAAATGGGAGAACTATTAAAGTGTTTATGATCGCCAAACAACGCCTGAGAAATGGGTGATTCTTCAGCGACCTCATCTTCATCATCGTCGGCATGATCCAACATGGCGGGGTTACCTGTACCCAAATCGTAGTAAGCCTTGAGGAATTTTCTGTTGTCCTTTTCTACCTGCCCTAGATAAAAACCTTTTAGCATCATCACGAGCCAACTGATCAAAGCCATGATCACCAGACTGATAATAATGCCAAGCCCAAACTTATCTTCGTAGGCATGCCCCATAATGGACATAAGCACAGAAGTGCCACCGGCATTACCCAGCTGCTCGCCCTCATTAAGATGAGCCAGTTTATTTTCAAGTCCCTGACTTGCCACCGCAGCTTTTAAGTACGCGGATTCCCGGGCAATATTGGAAAAACCAACTTCATCCATTTCGCCCACAAAACCATTTGTTTTGGCTACAGAAGAACCCACAAAGGATTCACCCGACACAGGCGTAAACTTGGTCTGAATAGACGCCAATTCAGCACCATTAATGTAGACAGAAAGCTTGTCATTGCCATAGGTTAAAGAGACTGCCTGCCACACATCTGGTGTCAGCGGCGCGGTGCGAGGCGTTTCCAACTTGGAGTCACCCACTTTAAGCTGGGCATAAAGTGCTGCGTTATCCACACGCAGGGAAATTTCATCACCCACTGCACTCTTTCTGGCAAACAGGAAACTGTCTTGCTGTGAACCCTGAGGTTTTATCCATGCCGAAAACGTCAAACCTTTTTCCGCGCCCTGAATAGAGGGTGTATCGGGGAATACCAAGCTTTGACTGCCATCAAATTGCACACCTGCGGCTACCTGGGATGTAGGATTACCAACAGCTGTAAGCTCTAGAGGATTGTTACCATAGGTTGTCTTGTCCTGTGGCAAAGAACCATCGGCATTAAAATGTATAACCGATGCCTGATTAATATCAAAACTGCCACTCACATCCTCAGAATTAGCGGCCTCACCATTACCGTAATACATCCAGATTTTTTCTGTATTTAAATTACCCGTTAACGAGGGAACTTTTACCCAGACAAAAAGCAATTGGTTAATCAAATCAAATTGCTCTACATGGTGACTCAAAGGCGTTTTGTCATCGCCACCAACAAAGCGGAGATCACCCAGATCCTCTTTTAAGTAAAAGAAGTCAGCAAAATTACCTGCATGAAGGCGAATTAATACCGGCACATCTTGAACTGTCTCATTAACACCGGCGCCCGTAGCTGTAGTATCCAGACTAATGGGCACACGGTAAGGCCAGGCTTCATCCCACCAAGCATAGGACAATGCCGGAACCATAGAACCAATTAAAAGCAACAGACTTAATGCAGTTTTAAATTTCATAATTTTTTCGTCAGTTAATTAAATCGCGATAAAACTTTTATCTATTCCCCAATCCCGATCACATCCACTGTTAGGAAAGCAATTGCTTCCTGCTGAGCAGCAGCGCTAGCCAAATTGGAACTAAGAGAATCCTGTGCAGCATCCGTTGCGGTAGTCCCTGAACTACTCGCCCCTGCAACACTGGCAGACACACCACTTGAAACAGGAATACCCACAGAAACACCGCCGGCATCGATGTTGTCAGAGTTAAGAACTTCTGTAGCAGCGAGGAATACATCACCTCCGGCAATACCAGCTTCGCCAGCATCAACAACACCCTGTGGTGCAGAAAGTGAGAGGGAGCAGTCAATACCACCAACAGACGCACATTGAATACCACTACCGGAAACGGCAGAAGGCGTTTCTTCAATAACATCACCTGTGTCAGGGTCAAAACTAATTTGTGGAGGGGGTACACTCAGAGCAGATTTGGCACCACGACCAGCATCAATATCACCAGCTGATGACCAAAGTGTGACATTCCCACCCCCCAAGGCAAAAATCCGGGACAAGTTCACAGCGATATCATTTTGCGCCATCCCGTTAATATTTCCCGTTCCACCAGTAATAACGCCCAACTCGTCAGCACTTTTCCCTGCACCAAACTGTGGAACAACTGCCAAGCCCGCATTAACCTCACCACCAGGGGTCACAAAATTAATATCACCACCCCGAGTGGTACGAATGGAACTAAATGCCATATTCAGGCCCCCTGAATAGGGATTGTCAGATTCATTAGCTCCAGGGAACAGGGTATTAATTGCATTAAACCCTCGAACATATCCATCTACCAGAGGGTCTAAGTTCTCTTTTGTCATACCATCCTGCGCCTCTATGGCGCCATCAAGTATTAGGGCTTGAATGCCAGCAAGCTTTAACTCACTGAAGTAAATATCCAATAACAACTCACGTTGGGCATAACCGCCAACCTGTTGCAATGCCTGGATAGCCAGTGTGTTTTGTAACTGATCATCAAACCGCAAAAAATCAGAAACAGCGTCTTGGTGACTATCGTATGCCTCACTTGTCTGCTCACTAATAAGGGAAATCAAATCGCCTGCGAATTGCTCAGAGGTAATAAATTTAATCAGTTCATCATTAAAACCAACATCATCAACCAGGTATTTTTCTATAAATCCAGAATAATCGGGCTGCTGTGAAATGCCCGTCATCACCGTGATATCTGCACCCTTATCGGATAACCCTCGGCTGTAAATATTACCCAATGATGTAATACCCTCTGAGCCACCCAGATTCACATCACGGCCCGCGATCACATCCAAACGACCGGGGCCAAATATTTCTATTCTGTTGATATTCTCAGTTGGATTGCCCGATGCATCCCTGACGTTTGGATAAATAATGTCTCTGCCAGCTTCTATAAGGCTAATGTCAGATTCCCTGTTGTTTTGAAGGGTAAAACTGACATTTTTGATATCCCTGCCAGCAACCACATTGGTTTGTTCCGGTGATTGAATAAAGAACTGGTTAATTCCCTGAATATCCCGATTGGCAATAATCAACGATTGTTGCTGGTCGTTAACATGGGTAGGTTCGGCAGCATAAAAGCCGTTACGATCCAGGGCAGTTACAGGATCAAAGGTCAGCAAGCCACCATTACTGGTCAAGGTGGCAAAGTTTGCAATGGGGCTTTCCGATGTCGGCAACTTCTGTGGATCGACTGCTGAGACAGTCACACTTGTTCTAATTGCTGTTGAATCAGAGAAAATATCCCTTCCCGCCATCAGGGTTATACCGCCTGCGTATGAAGGAACTAAAATAAAAGATCCATCGATATGGATATCACCTTCTACCGCAACAGCCTCTAACTCTCCCGGATAGGTAAATAATGCTTCTGTCACCTGCTGGCTATTAGGCGTGAAATCAATATTCACAAACTCACTTTGCCAGGAAGCGGTATCATTTGTATTAGTAAATAAAATATCTTTTGTAAGGGATTCCAATGAAACCTTACTGTCCTGCCCATAGGTGAAGAAATAGGAGGTTGTATCTGCATAGACATCAAAACCTCTAAAGGCATCACTTTGTAAGGAACTTTGGGGAATAATTGTCGGGCTTGTTACTGCGGCAACTTCAACATCACCTAATGCAAATACATTCGCCTGCACATCACCTAAAGCCAAGACCAGAGCTTTGTCAGAATCATCACTGCGATCTATATTCCCTGCGGCTGAAATGTTGGCTTGCCCTTTTCCGAGCATGACTCTTGCAGATTTAATATCACCACCGGCGTGTAGATAAAGATCTCCACCGCCTTGAATTAATGGCTCACCATTATTCGCAGCAAGTTGTTTGCCGGTAGTGGGAATTGACACATTTAGGTTAACAATGTCACCCCCGGCATTGATATTGACATCACCACCACCCAAGGCTCCTACCCCTTGCTGAAAGTGCTCAAAGACAATGGCCCAAGTGCTGTCTACAGGCCCAATAGAAGAATCTCCACCCACTCGTTGCAACCAACCTGTAAACAACTGGTCAGAAAGTGCGGCTTGGAAATCACCGCCTACAGTGATTTCCAGATCGCCACCGTTAACGGGGTAAGCTGGAATATTTGGAATGAGAGCGAAATCAGTGAGTAGAGGATCGAATACATCCCCAATTCCGGAATCCTGACCCGCTGTATAAATAACAGAGGTCTTATCCTGTAGAACCAAATCATTACCAGCAGCCATCCGAATAGAGCCGGTTCCGGTACGCACCTTAACGCCAGCAGCCAGGTTAATATCACCAACACCACTGATAACACTATATATGCTGGCTGAACTGGTATCAGCACCAGCAATCAGGTTGTAAGACCAGCTCTCGCCCGTCTGTAATTCATCCACATCGGGAAGGAGCCCACCAAAAATTGCATCTGCTGGGGGGGCAACCGTTGCAAAGGCATCGGTCAGGGACTGATTAAAAATCAAATCCCCTTCGGCACTGAGTGTTAATACCCCAATACCATCGCCGTTAAAACGATTGTCCAATAAATCCAACTCACTGCCGATGGTTAAATCGCTGGTACTGTGAATATGAATTTCCGGCATTAGATGGAAATTACTACCCTGAGCCACAGCACCCAATCGAGTTTTAATCGCAGCCTCATTGGACATAAAGCTTGTGGCTTCGGTAAAGACAGCATCTGCATCAGAGGTGGGGGTCGTGGTTCGGATATAAGTTTCCCCGGCGTGCAACTCTATTCGTTCGGCACCATAAATATCAGCCGCTAAATCAGTGATCAGTACATCATTATTTGCCAGGTTCCGCGGTGTTCTTAATACCAATAGCCCGCCTTTCGAAACATCACTCCCTGAAGAAACATTAATGGTAGAGCCTGCATCCAGCGATAGGCCGCCATCAACGGAAGATAAGAAAACCTTTCCAGCCTTACCACTATCTGACTTCGCATTAGCCAATAGATTAGATGTAGAAAGCAGTGTCAGGTCATCTTTCGAAGACAACTCAATGCGGCCGCCTGAATCTCCGCGAGCATCCAGGGTCCCAGCAACACTGATCTCTCCATTATCTGCAGAAAGAGAAATATGATTTGCAGTGACCCTGTCCTGAGCAGCTATATTGATATCACCACTACGCTGACGAATATCAATTTCTCGGTTAAATCCAGATAATGAAAGAGTGCTGTTAAGGCTGGAAAAGTTTGGAAGATCTAGGACATCCAGCCCAAAGATACCACCCCGACCACTTTCAGAGGATGCTATAAAATCACCCAATAATTCAGCTCTACCCGCCTTCGCTGCAATGACTAGTGCTCCGGCATCACCCGACGTAGCCGACACGTTGACTTCGGCAGTATCATGTACAACGACATTGCCGGATACCGAGCTGAGCTTAACAATACCGGCATCAGTCCCTACAACTTCATTGCCAAAAATGACATCCCGGCCAGCAACATCCAATTTTGCTCCGTCGGACAGGGTTACATGATCGCTGGAATCTGAACCGGTTGCTGTGAGTTGTATTTGTCCACTAGGCAATGAAATTAATGTATCTGCCAGAATACTATCCCCTTCCACAGCCAGTTGAGCGCCTAAACCGCTAGAAGCTTGGTCAGGGTTAAATTCTGTTGCAAGAAGGTCAACGCGACCCGAGGAAATTAATGTTGTGTCTGCCCCAGTTGCAGCAGTAATCATTGGGGTCTTAACAGTCAGGTTTGCTGGCGTGGTAATTTTTCCGGTTCCAACACCCCTTAATTGTTGCGCAGCATTAAGCTCAATATTATTAAATCCTGTGATGGAGAGATCACCGGCATCAACATTAATAATATCGGCGAAAATACTTAGAGACCCGGAGCCAGTGGCCGTATCAACAAAAGACTCATTATTGATATTGGATAGTGTTAACGTTTCTTCTGACCTTAATGTGGCCGTTTTTCCTGCATTATCAAACCCCTGAATACCTGCTGAACGCAAAACCAGATTTGTGGCAGAAAAATCAAATTCACCATAAAGATCAATGGTGCTTCGACTGGTAAGAACCAGTTCATCCAAATTTATAGATGCCAAATTGTCCTTGGATAACACAAGTCCATCGCTGACGGCAGCTGTTTCACCCAGGCTGACTTTATTGGCACCCAACTGCAATGAACCATCATTCATTTCAATATTGCCATTAAAATCCACATCGAATGAGGCATCTAGGATGATAGAACGATCAGCCGCAATCGTGGCGTTATTGGCAATATCAATAGATCCTTCAGTCGGAGACGATGACTCATTTCGATTGAAAACAGCTTGTTGACCCGCAGATGCTCGAAGTAAGGCTCCATCACCATCGACAATAAAGGTTTCCTTAAAGTCTCCAATTTCTCCCTGGCCATTTACCGATGCATTGGATTGCACCGTAATCTGGTCGCTGGCTGCCAAAATAATATCTGGTGCCGTCAGCTCTACATCTTCAGCAACAGTTATCTCATCGGCCTGTACGTCTATCTCTGTACCCGACGAAGAACGGGAACGTGAACCACCGAGCAATAGGCTTTCTACATTTAGGGTATTTAGCTTATTGACCTCAAGCTCAACAACATCAGAAGCGGATAATCCTGTTTGATTTACCACGGCGAGTTTATCAGCCTGAATATCTACCTGAGCCCCACGACCACCAGCGCCACCTGCTGCCGCTATCTCCCCATCAAGAACCAAGCGATCCACCGCTTTTAATGCAAGGATGCCTGCATCCTGGGGCAACAATGGAACAACGGTATTATTTAACTGTGATTGCCGGGTAAAGAACTGATTAGCACTGCTGACAACATATTCACTACGGGTATTTACAATAGAACCAGGCTCAATCACATAACCCGACCAACGGGACTCTTGGATACCTGTATTTGCAATGGAGAGTTGTCCAGCCACTATGGGGGCGCCATCTATACGATGAGACGTTTGCCCAGGAAAGACATTGGCCACGGAATCTGTGGGAGTGACCAAAAATGCTCCCGGCAACATAGCGTACCTGGCTGGCAATACGGTGTACTCTCCAGCCTCTAAACCATTAGCTGAACCGGCCAACACAACACGTTGGCCTACATCAAAATCAAAACCTTCGGTTAAGCTTTGATCTAAGGGTGAATAATCACCAGAGAAATTAGGCAATATTGCAAAAGCACCATTATTATTTTCTGGTGCCAATGTATCTTTTGATCCACCTGGTCCTGGAATAAATTCATAGGCCAGCAAATCACCACCACCTGATAAATCTACAGTGGAACCTGATGCCAACTCAATATCTGGTGAATCTAGCTCGATCCTTTTCTCAACCGGTATCGTTTCATTAAACAATACTCTTCTATTAGCGATTGAATAAAACCAATCCAATCCGTCAAGTTGGGTCTGTCCAAACAGTACTGTTTGATCTTCTCCAGATACAGAGGTAACACTTCCCTGACCAAGGCTGACAGAATCAGAACCCCGCAAGATAATTTCACCAAACGGTGCCTTTAATACACCATTTTGCTGAATAACAGGGGCTTCCATGATCAAGCGACCAACTGCTGACAACACTGGGGATGGAGCACCTTGTTTAAGTATTGAGATTTGATTTCCAGCGGTTATCGAAAAATCACTAAATGTAGATGGGTAAACTTGGTCAGCTTTTAATGTGAGATTTTCTGCAACGGCAAAGCGGCCCGTTAATTCGACATCATCATTATTTTCCTGGATTCCTTCTAATCGAATATCGCCCTGGCTGTTTAAAGTGACATTATCTGTACCCTGGATGGCCAAGTTACCTGTCAGGTCAATCAAGTTCGCATTGACTGTAAGGCTGCTTGCACCCCCACTTGATGTTCGGGCAAACGTTTGAGTACGCCCTTCACTACCCAATGACACATAACTGGAATTTAGTACCGCATTACCACCGGAAACCTCTATTGCTTTAGAGTTAAAGACAATGCTGTTCTGACTGGTTAAGGATAGATCACCCTGAAGACTAATATTGCCTAATGAATCAGTAAAATCTCTGGCAGTCAGTTCTACCCGATCAAACCCTGCTGATTTAAGTAATTCAGAACTGACTATGGCAGAACCATTAAAACTGTTGTCAATCTCATCTCCAAAAATCAGAGACTGATTTAAGCCAGAGTTTTTATCATTTTGAACAATGATATGTCGGTCACTAAAAATAAACCCTGGCAGCCCATTTGTTATCAGGTCTGCATTGGCCAAGGCGTTTTGAATTCTGTCGCCATTAATGCCGAAGGTTAAGTCAAATAACCCTCCAGCTGCACCAGCCACATCAGCAGCTTTTGCATTGATATCTCCATCAAGGTATACACCTTCCTGACCGCTGATAGACAATGTTCCGGCACTGCCCGTAACCGTAACTTTTTCTACTTCAAAAGGAGAAAATACATCCCTACTTGGAACCAGCTGATCCACCTCTGCTGACACGCCAGAGAGATCAATTTTTGAACCTTCAGAACTAATTACATAACCTCTATCAGCAACTAAACTAATGTCACCCGCATTAAAGACTACTGCATCGTAAAGCTCATCCAAACCACCAATATTCGATGGCCTTTCTACCACTGCCCCACGAGCAGATAACTGACTATTTTCTCCCAACCAGATTGATTGATCTTTTAAGAAGCCTTTATCAACATCTCCGTTAAAGGCCTGAAGTTTTAATGTGATATCTCCTGCCGGCGCATCAATAATTCCATCAACAAAGATACTGCTATCAGAGATAAAAAATACTTTGGCACCTGGATCAGTATGTAAGCTAGAACCAGTACCCATCAAAATACTACTATCACTTGTCTCAGCATCAACATTTTGGCCCAATGTTGAATTGAGAAAAATATCAACGGGCTTTCTTCCAAAATCAGGAAGTGTATCCAAGGCAGCGAAACTCTCAAATTCCGTTAAAGATGGTTCAAGAGAAAAACTGTTACTATCACCACTGCTTGATTCAATATTTTGCTCAACAATATAGTTTTTAGCTGTTGCATTTATCTCTGTTCCTGAAGCTATTTCTATACCATTAAGCAACGCATCAAGCTGGTAAGCACTGAAACCTCCCTGTTGAAAAAATTCACCGGCCAACACCATTTGTTCTGGTGTCGATAAAACAGAAGGATTGTCGGTTACAAGAAAGCGGTTAGAGCGCAAGGTAAGCTCACCACCTTGCTCAAGGCCATAGCTTTTAAGAACAGCTTTGGAACTCAGGCGGGAATTTTCAAGGGTGTTAATTGCCGCTAACGTAATATCTCCACCTTTACCAGCATGCAAATCGCCATTAACATCAAGGTGTGCACCACCACTGGCATTTATTGACGACCCAGCACCAAGCAACAAATCGCCATCAGCAATAATCTCTACATCACCGCCATCAACAAACAAAGGTATGTCAGATAACCCAACATCTAACAAGGAATTATCATTAACCCATAACCCCCGGGTATCAATATCCACGCCTTCAGCCACAGTAATCGTAGCGTTGGTGACATCAGTTGTAGCATTTGATTCAAGGCTCAAGTCTCCACCCTGGAGACGAATATCAGCGGATACATCGATGGCTGTCCCACTCAGGGCCAAGCTAGCCCCTGGACCTGCCTCAATTGCGCTTTGGATACTGACGGCACCATTAGTATCCACAGAAGTAGTCAGCGCACCGGTATTTTTCAGGTAATTACTGGAAAGCAACAGGTCAGAAGACACCATTGCCTTAGCTCCACCGTCAGAATCAGGAGCTTGCAATAATGACTGTTCAACACTGCTTATAACATCTTGTGCAGAAACAACACGAATATTCTGAAGCGAATCAATATAGTGAGATAAATCTAGAAAAACACCACCGTTAGAGGATAGATTTAGTCCCTGATCTCGCTGATAAGGGCCTATCACCTGGTCGGCCTTCACACCATTGGGATCCAGCCATGCAGCCGCCGCTTGTATATTAAGCAATCCAACTGGTTTTCCCTCAACAAACTGATCAACATATTGGCCAGTATTGATGATACGGCTGTCGAATTCCTCAGTTATCCCCCATTTGTTATGGGTCTTGGAATCGTTGCCGAGGATCTGTGTGTAATGTCTGTTGGGGTCAGCTTCTGATATATCAAAAACCTGACGGCCTGATACCAATTTTGAAGACTGTATAAAACCAGATTCATATTGTATCGATCCCCCGGAAACATCAATCAGAGAGCCACTTCGTTGTACTACGTCTCCTTCGGAACGAATATCAACAACACCACCCGCTGTCATCCTTTCTGAAACTTTTTTCTGTACCTGATTTAAAGCACCCTGTATATCGGCTATTGTTGTGCCCTTTCTCAGATCCACATGAATAGTTTCACCACTTAAAATCCCGCCCTTCTGTAGGGGAGAATCCTTAAGAGCATCACTATCCCGCAACTCTACAGCCAATGAATTCCGCTCCATTGGCAAAATGACATTATCTAATCCTGAAACATCAAGTGAACTTCCTTCGTCAAGGTATACGTAACTCTCTTCATCAACACCCGTTGTGAGGAAGGGATCGGAAGAATCTTCAACCGCAACAATGTTAATTTCACCAGATGTTGCAGTAACCTGAGAATTTTTCTTGAAATGAATCTGTCGGCCAACAATATCAACTTTTGATTTTGGCTGTGGTGCTAAATCAGAGGCCGTTGCTGTGGAATCAGTATCTGGCAAAACCTCTGTTACACTATTCTCACCAAAGACAATACTTCCAGTGTCACTAGCAATTGCTATTTTCTCACCGTCATCCATGGCATCCTGAAGATCTACAGTTAAACCTAATAGCTCTTCTCGAACACTACCTTCAATAATATCCTTGTTCTCTACCCTTACATCTTCCCTGGCAATTAAACGTATGGAACCATTTTGATTAACCGATGTGGTAGCCGTCAGTCGTCCACGTTGATTTACAGCCATCCCCAGCAGAGTAATATTCCCTCTCTCAGCAACAATTTCACCAAGGTTAGAAACATCACCACCTGTTTCCACTTCAACTAATAGGCCACCACGTATAGTCGGATCTTCCACTGCCGTGAGATAAACCTTATCTTCAGCCGCAGCGAGAATAGTTTGACCATCGGGTGTTTTAATCGAACCCTCATTAGTAATGGAGGGCGCAAAAACTAAAATTCGACCACCACCATCTGTGGTCAACTCTGCCCCTGGTTTAATATGAATAGAACTTCCGGCATTGGTGCCATCAAAAGCGGCTTCTCCATTATTAATGGCCTCAATAATGGATGAATTCATAACCAGTTGATCATCTACATCCAAGGTAGATGCCACCAGAGAACCCACATTTACCTGGGCACCTTCACCAAAAATAATGCCATTTTGATTAATCAGATAAATAGAGCCATTGGCCAATAATTGACCAAGGATTTCACTGGGCCGTGCATCGGGACCAACCACTCGGTTTAATGCAATGGATGATTTTCCTGGCTGATTAAAACGTACCGTATTGTCTTTACCAATATCGAAGCTATCCCAACGAAATATCGCCTTCTCCGATAGCTGCTCAATGGTCATATTCAGACCACCATTTGATAAAACAGGGAGATTTGCACTACCTTCACTCACCCAAACTCCATTGGGGACAGGAAGAGGAGGTGCCGCAATCACCGTGTTTGGCACACTGAGCACAATGGCCATACCTACGGGCAAAAGCCAATCATGCCGTGCAATGCACAGGGTCTTTAAAAGTGAGAATTGCGACACAGAAAATCTCTCCAGAATCAGGCAAGAGATTTTCACACTGAACTATTAAATTTTTATTACGATTAAATGACGAAAAGGTAAAACAACAGATAGAAAAGAAAATGGTAATTGACTAAGGCACTAAAACTTATAGGAAAAATCAAAGGTAAACCGACTATCACCTTTTTTGATATCGCCCTCATCGGCACCACAATCATCACCGCAATCATTGGACAATGGATAGGCCCAGTCCAATGACAGGTCCAGATTGTCAATTGCGCTCATACGCATACCAATTCCCACACTGGACAAGGTAAACCGGTCATCCTGATCAGGCAATGGATCGATGATTTTTAACTGGGCACCCTCTAAAAAAACAAGCCCCCTGAATTCATTGATAAACTCGAATTTATTATTTAGCAATGACGGCGTTTTCAACTCCAGTCCTGCCAAAAAGCCAATATCAGCAACCTTTTGTGACTCATGATAACCACGAACAGAGCTGTGCCCACCGGCACTGAATTGCTCATTACTCACCAGAGGTGATTCAGTAAGCTGCATACGAAAAGCTGTCTTTAACTGCCAATCATCCTCAAAATACCGCTGTTGACTCATGCTGGCTAGCAGATAAATAAAATCAGGATCGCCCTTAAAGCGCTTATCCTCGAACTCTTCAATTCTGTTACCAAAATCAGTTAAGCCAAAATTAACCCCCACACCATAGCGCGTTGTGGCCGTTGCACTTCGTGTAGTTGCATTATATTTTGCCGACCACACAGTATAACTCAAAGGCGTTGTAATACCCTGCAAATCCGGGTCATCAAACCCAACCAATTCTTCCACATCCTTATAATCCACGCCCAACGTCAATGAGTGCAAATAACGAGGAGAAGATTTTAGTGGTGCAATAAAACGAAAACCGTAAATGTTACTGTCACCCACCACGAGCAGGCCATTACCACCACCCAAAGTCGCTATCTCGCTCTCAGATTTAACCGCATAAAATGCCATACGGTTTGATGTATCTTTCCAGGGCATGACATAGGTTCCGGAAAATACCTTGATTTCATCCGTATCCTCAGGAGTGGACTGAACATGAAAACCAAAACTATGCTGTTTTTGCCAAAGATTATCGTAGCGGATGTTTGCTGAAACCCGGGTTTTTGAAGTATTAGAGGAGTAATAGTCATTCAAACTAACCTCTCCATGGAGAGGAAACTTATCCTTAACTTTCAAGTCGATATCCATGGTTCCCGGTGTATTGCCCTGCTTCAAAATAGGGACAATACTTAAATCTGAAGACAGCGTATTTAACTTATTTAAATCCTGCTGAAAACTCGGCAAATGAAGGACTTCTCCCTCAGTGGCAGCAGGTATACCATCCTTAATTTCCGTTAATGCAAAGTAATCGGAGTCTGTCACTCTGACTCTGGAAATCTTGCCTTCCGTCGCTTCAAGATAAACAACCCCACCCACAACATCCTGCTCTGGAATATCCACATAAACAGTAGGATACCCCTTATCCCGATATTTACGCTCTAACGCATCGGCGGCCTCTTCAATATCAGTGAGACGCTTTTGTGGCCCAAGGTGACGATACACGGCCAGCTCAATATCTCTGGCATCCAAAAGCGTGTTTCCCTTAACGCGAAATTCCCATATATCAAACTTGGGAGCCTCCTGTTGTTCTTCAACGACAACACCAGCCTCTTCACCAGCCCCTCCTTTCTCAGAAAAAATTTCTCCACCTGCATTCTGACTAGAATCAATATCACTTTGCCCATAGGCATAACAAGCCATGGAAGAAAGTATCAACCCAGACAAACCTATAAAAGGCAGCGTTGCTCTCAGAAACGAAAAAGCCATAGAAACGTCAACGAAATAGAATCACATACAAGGGACGGAAAAGTAACAGCCCAATATGACATTAAATTTACAGAGAGCTTACAAAGTACTATTGAATGAAAAAAACCGGAGGTAAAAAACCTCCGGTCAATATTAATCCACAGTCGTTGTCGCAAATCTGATTACAAATCACTCTCCCCTGACATCAAAGGAACGCTACAGGTACTGGGTATCCCGGAGAAGGCATGGGTAGCCGCTGCAACTGGGTTACTTGGATCAAAGGGGAATGATGGTACATAGCCATTACCACTTAATGCCAGGTAGGCACCCGGATTAACCTGGAACGGATGGGAAAAACCCGCATTAAAAGCAGCAACCCTTGCTGGATTACTGGCACTCTGGGCAATTGTTTTTAAAATTATCAGGATATCACCCGAAGGTCCCGGTACCGGAGCAGAAGGTTTACGCCACTGCATGGTAACTTCTGCCCAGTCGAAGTACTTATTAGCCGCTACGTTTTCCAAAAAAGGAGCAACGCCGTCAATTTTCACGAAACGGAACTGATCAGTCAGACCAGAAGCATTAGCACCTTTTTCCAGGCTTTGAACACCAAGCGCCCACTTACCAGCAGTATCAGCATTATTCAAACAAGTGCTTACATCACCAGAGCCATTGTTTTCAACAATAATTGGACCAAAAAAGTGTGAATGTGAAAAATCCTGAGCAGTTGGGTTAGCGCCCGCAGCACAAGGAGAATTGTTGAACTTGGCATTCATTTGAGCCTGAGTACCAGAACCTGGCACACGACGACAAATATAAACGTAAGGTTTGCTCAAAGGACCTTCAAAAGTAGGAGCAGAGGCCGTTACAAAAGGGAAACTAGCCAAGCCAACTTTAGTACCACCATTATCTATCAAAAACTGGTCCCAAGTCCTAACAGCACCACTAATGATGGAGCTAACTTGAATCTTAGTCAGAGAAGGCATATTGGCTTCAGCCTCATCACCAACAACCAAACCCTGAACTTCTTGCAAAGCATCACGCAGATTTTTGGTTACTGGAACACCATAAATCACTGCAACCATAGGAGTAACATTGATTCTCGATAACTGAATGGGTGTAACGGGAACACCACTTGGCTTTACATTTAGACCAATAAATAATGCAGGCTCTACATTAGAAATACCCGCATCGGATACCTTATTTTGCAAGTCCCCAGGATTGCTGATAGTACAGAGCCAATCCTGGCTACCAACACTGGTTTCAGCACAGTTGCCGTTATCGATAACCATGGCATCGATTGCCATACCATCAGCAACAGGATGAATTCCCTCATAAGAACCGCCCAATGACCGCTTGTGTAACAGTACTTTTTGAGCAGCTGGCAAACCAGACACATTAGCTGGAGATAATGTGCAGAAATAAGCGGAATGAGCCTGACCTGGTTTTGATGGGCTGGCGTTGTCTTTGAATATATCCAGAGTACCTGAATCACAAAGATCGGAGAATAATACCCCTATAGCTTTATCCTGAATCGATGAACCAGAAATCCAAATTTCACGGTCGGGGATTACTGATGGGCCATGCGCCAATGTACTGGCTGAAAAAAAAGTACTGACAGAAATAATAGCTGATGTAATTGCAATAAAGATGTATTTCATTTTCATTCTAAACGCCCAATCTCGAGCTCAATGATTAAATTGTCCTTAATAAAACGAGACATCATTAAATTATGTTCATTCTTACAAACAAGTGGCCTCTTCTATCCCTGATTAACTATTCAAATAAATCACAAATAACAAACCCCATAAAAAAACCGGGAGCCCAAAAGGGCTCCCGGCTTTTTCAAACTCTGTCAGCGTAATGCTTACAGTTCGCTGTCAGTATTTGATACAGGTGTAGAACAGCTGTTAGGCGCACCAGAGAACGCGTGAGTTGCAGTAGCAACTGGGTTAGTTGGATCGAATGGGAAAGATGGCGTGTGACCATTTGTGCTCAGAGCCAGGTAAGCACCTGGGTTTGTAGCAAATGGGTGAGCAAATTTCACATTCAAAGAGTTAATGGTAGCTGGGCTGCTGGCATCGCTAGCAATTTTTTGCACGATGGTCAGAGTATCACCAGTAGGGCCAGGAACTGGAGCTGCAGCTTTACGCCATTGCATAGTCGTTTCTACCCAGTCGAAGTACTTGTTAGCAGCTACGTTTTCCAGAGTAGGAGCAACACCGTCAACTTTCACGAAACGGAATTGATCAGTCAGTCCTGAAGCATCAGCACCTTTTTCCAGGCTTTGAACACCAACAGCCCACTTACCAGCTGTATCAGCAGCATTCAAACATGCACTTACGTCGCCTGAACCACTGTTTTCAACAATGATTGGACCAAAGAATGGGTTAGTAGCAGATGCCAACGCAGTTGGGTTAGCACCAGCAGCACAAGGAGAGCTGTTGAACTTGGCGTTCATTTGAGCCTGAGTACCAGAACCTGGAACACGACGACAAACGTTAACCAGTGGCTTTGACAAAGGGCCTTCCAGAGTAGGAGCGGCAGCCGTTGTGAAAGGATAGCTAGCCAAACCAACTATAGTACCGCCATTGTCTACTTTGAACTGATCCCAGTCTTTAGTAGCACCACTGATGATGGAGCTAACTTGAGACTTAGACAGAGAAGGCATGTTAGCTTCGTCTTCAGCACCCACAGTCAGACCTTGAACTTCTTGAAGAGCGTCACGCAGAGCTTCAGTGACAGGAACACCAAAGATAACAGCATTCATAGATGTAACATCAATGTTAGCCAGCTGAGAAGCTGTCACAGGTACACTACTAGGTGGTACGTTTGGACCAACAAACAGAGCAGGTTCTACGTCAGAAATACCAGCATCAGATACTTTATTTTCCAAATCACCTGGATTGCTGATAGTACAACGCCAATCTTGGCTGCCAGCACTTGTTTCAGTACAGTTGCCGTTATCGATAGCCATAGCTTCAATAGCAACACCATCAGCTACTGGCTGTACGCCTTGACCTGAACCACCTGCTGAACGCTTGTGCAACAGTACTTTTTGCGCAGCAGATAGGCCAGGAACATTAGCTGGAGACAGTGTGCAGAAGTAAGCAGAGTGTGCTTTACCTGGTTTTGAAGGATTTGCATTGTCTTTGAATTCATCCAAGGTGCCAGCATCACACAAATCAGTGAACAGTGCAGCCAGGGCTTTATCCTGAGCAGAAGCACCAGAGATCCAGATTTCGCTATCTGGAGTTACAGATGGACCATGAGCAAATGCACCGGCAGACAGAACAGCAGCAGCTACAGCTACAGAAATACGTTTCATATTCATTTTTTAAACTCCCAAAAGAAGGATTAAATAATTAAACTGGAAAAACCAGAAATTAAGCAGTCTTGCGACGACGAGTGATTGTGCTCAAGCCGATCAGGCCAGAAGCCAACAACCAAGCAGCAGCAGGAACAGGCACAACAGTAGAAGCAAAGTTCAGGTTAGTACCATCGAATGTCCAGTCAGCAAGAGCTTCATCACGCAATGCAGCCGTTGAGAAGTCAGCGCTCAGGCCCATGAAGAACCAATTCATGCTGTCACCGATAGAAGCAGTGTTGTTCAAAACACCGCCTTGGCCAGCCCAATTGGTGTTCCACAGTGAAGGGCTACCAGCGTATGCACCATTTGTAGTGTTGCCCTCATATGCAATATCACCAGCAGCTGGGTTTACACCTTGCAGCGCTTGTGAATACTGAACATGCTGAGCCGCAACGTTAGCCAAATTTTGGAAGTTTCCAAAAGCAGCAGGAGCCGGGTCCAAAGTAGTGAACTGAACACCGTAGTTGCCAAAGAAATCGGTGCTGGCAGAGCTAACGTTCCAAATAATGTCATTTACATTTGAAGAAGTGAAAACAGTGTTGTACAGAGGGTCTACATTGAAAGACAAAGAGTAGCTAGCGTTAGCGTACTCACCCAAAATAGCATTGTGACGAACACCGAGATCTTGTGTGTAAGAAACCTGGTTTACTGGATCCCATGCAGAGAAAACCAGCTCACCATCGTTACCATTTTCCAGAACAGCGTTTGCTGCGCCAGAAACTGCAACAGTTGCAACAGCCAATAAAGTCTTAAATTTCATCGAGATTGTCTCCTAAAAAGTAGGTTTAAACATCAAGTTAACAATGCATAAGCAATCGCTGCTTTTTGCATCAGCAACCCGGCTGTCTTGACAATCTCTTACTTAACCCACAAGACCCGTGGCTTTCCGTCCCCGCCTCACAACAGGTTTGGCTAGTACTGGTAAAGCATCATCCCCGGCGATTTCTCCCCACTGAAAATGAACTCCATATTTTTCTAGGCTCAGGCTCTAAAATGGTCCCTATACAAGAGCTTTCAGCCACACCTAAAAGATTAGGCCTACGTATTTTTAAGGGGGAAGCGTTACAGAGGTGTGTGATTTACATGAAAGATTTATAACAGTTTTATTTCTGCTACCTTAAAATCATCTAAACAAATGGCAATAACAATCTGTTATTAATAATATTTTTTTGATATGTAAATTAATCTGACAGTTTTTCGTCGAACAAAAAACATAGTTTTATGAAAATTTAGTAAATTTTTTTTTGAACTTTGTCACTAATTTTCAGGTTTACGAGAGCCTTGAAATAATCACTTCAAACTTCTGTTTGTCACAAATACTTCAAACTTCTGTAATAGGATTGCTTTTTCTACCCACCCGATAAAAAAATAGAATCTACAACATTATTATTTAAGGAATATAGAAAATGAGGCTCTTGCGTAATTCTTACCCCTATGCCTTGGTCATGATGCTGCTAACTCCCTTCGTGGGAGCCAATGCTGAAGACAAAGCGGCCTATGAAAGTGACCCTTATGAAACTGTCAGTGGTATTTCCGGCAACCTTACCAGTATCGGTTCTGATACCTTAGCCAACATGATGACGTTGTGGGCAGAAGAATTTAACCGTTTTTACCCCAGCGTAAATATTCAGATTCAAGCTGCGGGTTCCTCTACTGCGCCACCGGCGTTGACAGAAAGTACGTCAAACCTTGGCCCAATGAGCCGAAAAATGAAAAGTAAGGAAATCCAGGCTTTTGAACAGCAGTTCGGTTACAAGCCAACAGCCATTCCTGTTGCGGTGGATGCTCTGGCTGTTTATGTACACAAAGACAACCCTGTCGAAGGTCTGTCTATCGAGCAGGTAGATTCAATTTTCTCCAGCACCCTGAAATGTGGCGCCAAAAAATCCACCTCCAAGTGGGGTGACCTGGGGCTCTCCGGGGCGTGGCGTACTCGCAACATCCAATTGTTTGGTCGTAACTCTGTTTCTGGTACTTATGGCTATTTCAAAAGCCGTGCTCTCTGTAAAGGCGATTACAAAAACACGGTAAATGAGCAGCCTGGCTCTGCTTCTGTTGTGCAATCCATTTCAACCTCACTGAACAGCGTTGGTTATTCCGGCATTGGCTATATCACTTCTGGCGTAAAAGCAGTTCCAATCGCCAAAAAAGGTAAGAAATACGTAGAAGCCACACCAGAAAATGCACTTAAAGGTAGCTATCCACTTTCCAGATTGCTCTATGTGTATGTGAACAAGCACCCTAATCAGCCGCTTGGGGCGATAGAACAAGAGTTTCTAACAATGGTTCTCTCTAAAGAGGGACAATCCATTGTTGCCAAAGATGGTTATATCCCGCTACCAGAGAAAGTCATTAAACGTGGCCTGAAACTGATCGGGAAATAACACTGTCTGGTTAGCACGGCTTACTTCCTAAAATCTGGTGTATTCAACGATGCACCAGATTTTTTTATCTAGCTTTAGATTACAGCGTCATCCGAAAAAGAGTCATCCTACACAATGACAGATGCACAAC
>JAJFKD010000006.1 GCA_021773405.1 Porticoccus sp. | reverse complement strand
CGGGCATCGTGACCTACACCCCGAACGCCGACTTTAACGGCACCGACACGTTCACCTACACCAACAGTGAAGGTAACACTGCGACCGTGACGGTCACCGTGAATCCTGACAATGATCCTCCGCTTGCATTAGACGATGTAGATTCTGTAACTCTTGGATCGGTAGACCCAGTTACTGGGAATGTCTTAACAAATGACTCAGATATAGATGGACCATCATCTCTTACAGTAGAGAGCCCAGGTATTCTTGTAGGTCAATATGGCACTTTGGTTTTAGATGCCGATGGTTCGTATGACTATAACGTTAACGAGGCGGCAGTTCAGGCAGTCTTTGATGGCCCTACAAACGGGCTGGTTTCAAGATGGGAGTTCGAGTCTGAAAGTGGGGGGGGAATACAAGATACTGCGCCTTCTGGCAGCCAAACTGATGTGGTTTCTTTAAATGGCAACTCTATTGTTGCTGGGGGACCTGTTGGTAATGCCGTTGAGCTTGATGGTAACAATCGAATCACGATGGCAAATAGTGCCGATATAAATTTAGGGACTCAAGATCAAAGGACAATCAGTCTGCATTTTAATGCAGATGATGTGTCTTCACGCCAGGTTTTATTTGAAGAAGGTGCGCAAGTCAGAGGGCTTAACATTTTTATCGAAAATGGGCACTTATTCGCTGGTGGTTGGAATACTCCTGGGGGAGAAAGTGGTTGGTCTGGCGACTGGATAGATCTGGGTTCAATAAATAGCGGTGAATGGTATCACGTAGCGTTAGTGCTGGATGGTTCGGCAACAGTTGAACCAGATGCTTTAACAGCCTATTTAGATGGGGTTAATGTTGGATCTGTACAAGGTTCACAATTGTGGCAGCACAGTGGTGATGTCAGTTTAGGTGGCTCAGGAGGTAATTCTGTTTATCCGGATGGTACTAGCAGTGCTAGTAATCTATTTAGTGGGCTAATTGATGAAACTCGTATATATAATGCATCGCTTGATGCAGCCGAGATTGCAGAATTAGCTAACCCTGTAACAACGGTAACGGATATTTTCACCTATCAAGCAACAGATGGTACTGATACTTCAAACACTGCAACACTGAGTATCAATATCGAAGCATTTGATGGTGAGCCAACGATCACGAATCCGGACGTGAACAGCACCAATGAAGACACACCACTGACTGTGAATGCGGCCGCTGGTGTATTGTCCAACGACAGCGATGTTGATGACACCCTGACGGTATCGAGCTTCACCGTTGACGGTGATGTGACGGTTTACAGTGCGGGCGATACCGCGACCATTGCCGGAGTCGGCGATCTGACCCTGAACAGCGATGGCAGCTACAGCTTTAGCCCGGTAGCGAACTACAACGGTGGTGTGCCGGTGGTGACATACACCACCAATACAGGAGCCACTGACAGTCTGACCCTGACAGTTGATGCAGTGAACGATATACCCTCAATAAATGCAGAAACAGCAACAGTTTCTGAAGAAGGGCTGGCGAATGCTCATCCTGATTCTGTAGGTGTTCCCACTGATATAACTGATAGCGTAATTGATACTGGAAGCATGAATATTTCTGATATCGATGGAGATCCTCTCACTGTAACACTTGGTGAGCCGATTGCTTCACTGATATCTGGAGGTAACCCTATTGTTTGGAGTGGTGATGGAACTAATACCTTAGTTGGTGAGGCTGGTGGTGAAGAAATCATTCGTATAGAAATAGATCAAAGCGGAAATTATACGGTTTTGTTCTCTGGACCATTACAGCATCCTCTTGTAAATCAAGAGGATGTAATAGAGTTTGAGGTTAATGTTACAGCTAGTGATGGTACCTCATCGTCAAGTGCACCACTTACTATTCGAGTAGAGGATGATTCTCCTCTAGGTGAAAATATTGTTTCTAATGTCTATGTTGGCGTGGATAACCTTTCTGTACAGAACCTACAAATGGGTTGGACAAATCCAGTTTTTGATGGCGGTACAGGCCAAGTAACAGAAACCAATACCGATGCTGATCCTATGACGGATAACCTGAGTTGGGGTAACCCTGCTTCAGGAAATGGGCAATCAGGTTATACATTGGTTGATAACCCTGATTATACATCTGGTTCAGGGTCATCGATCAGTACCGGTTCTACTTTTAAACTCGCTGATTTCCAACACTTAAATTTCCCTATTTTTACGGGATCATCGATTTTAGATGAAGTTACCTTGTCCATGAATATGGACATTGTAGTAAATGGTGAGGCTGTTCCAATAAGTGTTGATATTTTATTGGACCATAATGAAACACCAAATGGTGGTGCTGACCCAAGAGATATTATTACTTTGCCAGCGCAGTCTGTTTCTGTGAATGTAAATGGCCAGAGTTATGATGTTCAAATTGATGGATTTAGAAACGCTGATGGAGACATCGTCTCAACTATTTTAACGGATGAAAATGCAACTAACTCTTTTGAAATTATGGGAAGTATTCACTCTACAGACCCTCTACCAACAGTAACAGGTAACGTAAGCTTAGAGGGTTCAGACGCTGCAGATAATGCTGTGACGTGGGATGATGTAGAGAGTGATAATGGAACAATGACGGTTGATTCTGATGGGAATTACTCTTTTGAATTGTTTCGGGATGTGAAAGATGGCCTTCAGCCTGGAGAGAGCATAACAGAGTCATTTACATACAGTATTGTTGATCAGGATGGCGATACAGCAACTGCTACTCTGACCATTAATATAGGCGGTTATTTAAATATATTGGGTACTGCTGGAGTAGATGATCT
>JAJFKD010000050.1 GCA_021773405.1 Porticoccus sp. | reverse complement strand
TATTTAGGCATCACACTGTCTTTCAAATGAGCAGATTCTCGATCCAAAGTCAGAGACTCAATCGCCCGGTGAGCACGTAACATAATAGTACCCCCCGGTGTCTCATAACAACCACGAGACTTCATACCGACGTAACGGTTTTCAACAATGTCCAGTCGACCAATACCGTTATCACCGCCTACCTTATTGAGGTACGCCAAAACAGTCGCAGGAGACATTGGCTTACCATCAATGGCAACAATATCACCCTTCTCATAAGTCAACTCTAAGTAAGTCGGTTCATCGGGGGCATTTTCAGGAGACACACTCCAACGCCACATGTCTTCTTCAGGCTCCGCCCAAGGGTCTTCCAAAATACCGCCCTCGTAGGAAATATGAAGCAAGTTAGCATCCATAGAATAAGGTGACTTTTTCTTTTTGCCGGAAAAGTCGACAGGTATATTGTGGGTCTCACAGTAATCCATCAGTTTTTCACGGGAGTTCAAGTCCCATTCACGCCAAGGCGCAATCACCTCAATGCCAGGCTTTAAAGCATAAGCACCTAATTCAAAACGAACTTGGTCATTACCCTTACCAGTAGCACCATGGGAAATAGCATCTGCTCCTGTTTCGTTAGCAATTTCAATCAGTCGCTTTGCAATCAATGGTCTCGCAATAGAAGTTCCAAGCAGATATTCACCTTCATAAATAGTGTTTGCCCTAAACATGGGGAACACATAATCCCGAACAAACTCTTCTCGAAGGTCGTCGATGTAAATTTCCTTAACACCCAACGCTTCAGCTTTAGCTCGAGCAGGTTCTACCTCCTCTCCCTGACCAATATCAGCAGTAAATGTCACCACTTCACACTGATAAGTCTCTTGCAACCATTTAACGATAACTGAGGTATCCAAACCCCCTGAATAAGCTAAAACAACTTTTTTGATGTCGGACACGACATAACTCCTGATTGGAACAAATGTAAAAAATAACTACGAATATAAAAAAACAGGTATAAAAATTGGCCGATATTCTAATATGACCACGCTCAGTTTCACAGCTAACTCGGCATAATACTCAGTAAAATTCGCATATACCGGCTATAAAGCAACCCAGTATTCCGGTAGCATTCGTTCCAGAAAAGCCCACCAAAAGCAAATATCATCCATGAATCAGACTTTACCGACCAAACTGACCATAACCCGACCAGACGATTGGCATGTCCACCTTCGGGATAATGAAGCCCTACCCTATACAGTACCCGGCGCTGCCCGGTATTTTGGCCGCAGTATCATCATGCCAAATTTGGTTCCACCAGTACTTAACACCCAGCAAGCACTGGACTACAAACAACGCATTCTTAACCAGCGCCCTGCAGGCTCAAGCTGGCAACCATTAATGGTGCTTTACCTTACGGACAACACTCAGCCTGAAGAAATTTCACAGGCCAAAGCCTCAGGACAGGTATTTGCCTGTAAATATTACCCTGCCGGAGCAACAACTAATTCTGATTCAGGCGTTACCCAGCTCAGTAATATTTACCCTGTACTGGAACAAATGGAAAAAGAAGGGCTACCTCTGCTACTTCACGGTGAAGTCACATCGGCAGATATAGATATTTTTGATAGAGAAGCCGTCTTCATCGAACAACATCTACAAAAATTAGTAGTGGATTTCCCTAATTTAAAAATAGTTCTGGAGCATATCACCACCCGTGAAGGTGCCCAATTTGTCTCAGAAGCCTCTGAAAATGTGGCAGCAACTATTACACCACAGCACCTGTTGTACAACCGCAATCACATGCTAGTGGGTGGAGTAAAACCTCATTATTACTGCCTGCCCATTTTAAAACGCAATATTCATCAACAGGCACTCATAGAAGCGGCCATTAGCGGAAGTCCAAAATTCTTCCTTGGCACTGATTCTGCACCCCATGCGACAGACAAGAAAGAGAATGCCTGTGGTTGTGCTGGCTGTTACTCCAACCATGCTGCAGTAGAGCTCTATGCTGAAGCCTTTGAACGGGCTAATGCACTGGATAAACTTGAAGGGTTTGCAAGTCATTTTGGCGCTGACTTTTATCAATTACCTCGAAATAACGACACCATCACACTGGAAAAATCTGAATGGATCAGCCCGGCAACCCTACCCTTTAACCATGGCACATTAACACCACTGGGTGGCGGAGAAGTGCGACAATGGCAAGTCCTATGAATGGCAAGAAACCAACAATGACTAGTATTTACAAGGCTACCCGCTGATGCACCCACCTATTTCTGATCGATTCAGAGGATTTTTGCCCGTTGTTGTTGATGTAGAAACCGGCGGTTTCAATTCTGACACTGATGCACTACTGGAAATTGCCGCGGTAACACTGGCAATGGATGATGACGGTATTTTGATGCCAGATGAAACTATCTGCCATTCAGTTATTCCCTTTGATGGCGCCAATATTGAACAGGCAGCTTTGGACATAACAGGTATCGATCCCGACGATCCTTACCGCATGGCACTAGATGAAGAGGAAGCACTTAAATCTGTCTTTCAACCTATTCGAAATGCCATCAAAGAAGCCCACTGCAACCGAGCTGTCATGGTTGCTCACAATGCACACTTTGACCTTGGCTTTGTAAACACCGCAGTAACCAGAAACAATATAAAGCGCAATCCATTTCACCCTTTCTCTTGTTTTGATACTGCCACACTGGGCGGACTTGCCTACGGTCAAACTGTTCTAGCAAAAGCCTGCGAAGCCGCAGAAATTGAGTTCAGTAATGGCAAAGCTCATTCAGCCGCTTATGATGCAGAAAAAACAGCGGATTTATTTTGCAGTATTGTAAACCGGTGGAAGGATCTGGGCGGCTGGAATAGATAAGGCTAACCATACGTAATCACAATTTATAATTACAAAAACAACAATAATTACAGATATAACTAGAATTATAAATACAAGAAAGGAGCGGAAACCATGAATGACAAAGCAAAAGCAATTCTTGCTCACATTACAATTATTGGCTGGGTCATTGCGTTGATTCTCAACATGAATGACAGAGAAGAGTTTGCTTCTTATTACATTAGGCAATACTTGGGAATAATGATCGCGGCCCTGTTAGGCAACCTTGTACTTAGTATGATCAGCGGTACTCTGGCTATGATTTGGGGTGTAATCATTCTAGTGATATGGATTATGAGTTTAATCGGCGCTATTAGCGGCAAACAAAATGAAACACCTTTTATGGGGCACTTTTTTCAAGAGTGGTTTAAGGGGCTGTAATTAAAGGAAGGCTAACCCAACCAAATAGAGCTGCAAAGCCCAGCCCTTTCAACACCTTGAACCCTCAAATTACTAGTACTGCGATTCAGGCAACCTAACAACCAAACCATCCAGTTCTTCTGTCACCTGAATCTGGCAACTTAAACGACTGGTAGGCTGTGGATCTATAGCCATTTCCAGCATGATTTTTTCTGTACCACCTGCTTCACCCACCTGCTCAAACCAAGCCTCATCTACATAACAATGACAGGTAGCACAGCTGCAAGAACCACCACACTCAGCCAAAATTCCATCAATCATATTGTCTACAGCACCTTGCATCACTGTACTTCCAACGACCACATCAGCCTCGTACTCGGTGCCATCGGCTTCAATATAATGAATAATTGGCATTTGTTTATAACCTCTAAGTTTATTACCGCTAAAATTTATCCGGGGGATAATTCTCACTGAAGAAATGTTTTGGGGTCAATGGATTCATCAACTAACAAAGCTGGATCCACCTTTATTCCACGACTCAATAATTGTTTTGCTACTAAAAACTCTTTAGGCCGATTCACACAATCAGCAGCTAACAGTTTACCCTGCTTCAGGTACCAAGCGACAAAGCTCCTACTATTTTTGTGATCCCCACGAATAACGACTTGATCAAAACCTTGGCTTAAACCCGCAATCTGCAATTTTAGATCATACTGATCTGACCAAAACCAGGGATAGCTGGCGTAAGGTAGGGATTGACCACAAATACTCGCAGCAACTGTTTTCGCCTGTTCCATTGCATTGGGCACAGATTCCAAACGCAACCTCCCATTCATTAAGGAGTCGGCAAGCAACGCATTGGGATGGCTGGTGCAATCTCCAGCTGCAAAAATATTACTGACCGATGTTTGCGCAAACTCATCAACAACAATGCCATTATCTACAAGTAAACCAGCTTCTTCGGCCAGCTCTACATTCGGCACTACACCTACACCAATAATTACCAAATCCGCATCAAAACACTTACCACTTTCACAACGCACAGTAGACACCTGCCCTTCACCTCCAATATGACTCACGATGGAATCAGTGCGTATTTGCACTCCCTCCTCAGCATGAACACGCTGGTAAAACTCAGATACCTCTGGAGCAGTGACACGGGCAAGCACCCTGTCTTGCATTTCCAGCACTGTCACATTAACGTCCATCTTCCTCAGGGCAGCAGCCGTTTCCAACCCAATATAACCACCACCTACAATAACGACATTTGCACTATCGCTAGTTTTACTACTTTTTTTAGCGCGGTCTTTAACTCGTACATCTAACCGATGCTTTATACCTTTTACATCATCAATAGACCTAAGGTAAAAAACACCTTCCAGATCGCTTCCGGGAATTGGAACTTTCCTTGCCCGAGCACCAGTGCAGAAAGCCAAGTAATCATAGCCAATGCTTTCTCCAGTACTCAGGGTTAATGCATTTTCTAAAGGGTTAAGTTTTACAGCTGTTTCATTCAGCCTAAAAGTTATATCGTGCTGATCATAGGCTGACAAAGGACGAATCAAGATTTCATCATCCGTTTTTTCTCCGGCCATAAACTCTTTAGAAAGTGGAGGCCGCTGATAGGGAATGTAAGCTTCATCACCAATAATGAGAATCTGGCCCTTCCACCCCTGCTTCCGTAAACTAGGTGCTAATTGCGCAGCCGCATGCCCAGCCCCAATAATAATGACCTTTTGCATATCCTATAAACCTCCCTTAACCTGCCTAGAATATGATCATTTTTTCAAATAGAAAAACTGAAACCACACCCTACTCGCCCCAAACAAGTGCGTGCTATTTAAGCTTAAATTAATATTTTTGTAAAAAAACTATATTTTAGATTATTTAAATATAAGAAATTTATAATCATATAAAACAATTAATTGAATAGATAATATAATGTTAATTATAATATTAAAATCCACCAAACCCTATAACATATATATTGATAAATCATATATATGTAGATAAACTACAAAATTACTCCCCCTATAATTTGCATGGCAATCCTATGACAGGTCGCGTTAGAATAGCCGCCCTGCCTTGGGCTCTACTATAAAAAGTTATATGGGCTCCAAACCATCCAGAACAAGCAAGCTATGAGAAGCAATAATGGTTGACTCATTTAAAGAAAGCTCCCTTCGCTATCACACAGACCCTGTACCAGGAAAACTGGAAATACGCCCCACAAAGCCTCTGGCCAATAAGCGTGATTTATCCCAGGCCTATTCTCCAGGTGTAGCCTACGCCTGTGGCGCCATCGTTAAAAACCCTACCGATGTTGCAAAAGTCACCGCTCGGGGCAATTTGGTTGGCGTAGTCACAAATGGTACTGCAGTTTTGGGCTTGGGAGACATTGGCCCCCTGGCATCCAAACCTGTGATGGAAGGCAAGGCAGTACTCTTTAAAAAGTTCGCCAACATCGATGTTTTCGATATTGAGCTGGATGAAACCGATGTCGACAAACTCGTCGATATTATCGCCTCACTGGAGCCCACCTTTGGCGGCATCAACCTTGAGGACATTAAAGCACCTGAGTGTTTTTTAGTAGAGAAAAAACTACGCGAAAGAATGAACATCCCTGTCTTCCATGATGACCAACATGGTACTGCGATTGTTTCTGCCGCGGCAGTCTATAACGGCTTACGCATTGTAGAAAAAAATATTGAAGACATAAAACTGGTAGTTACCGGTGCCGGTGCCGCCAGTATCGCCTGTGTAGACCTACTAATCAGCATGGGGCTACAAAGAAAGAATGTCCGTATGTTGGACCGAAACGGCGTAATCCATAAAGGCAGAGAAGCAGGCATGAACCCCTGGAAGGAAGCCTATGCAGTAGAAACCACAGATCGCACGCTTGATGATGCCATCGTTGATGCAGACCTCTTCCTTGGGCTGTCTGGCCCTGGCATCCTTAAGGCCGAAATGGTTAAAAAAATGGCGGCCAATCCATTGATTTTGGCCATGTCCAATCCAACACCAGAAATCATGCCAGAGCTTGCAAAAGCTGCCAGACCTGATGCGATTCTGGCCACTGGGCGTTCAGACTATCCGAACCAAGTTAACAATGTACTCTGCTTCCCCTTTATTTTCCGTGGAGCCCTGGATTGCGGTGCCAGCACCATTAACGATGAGATGAAACAAGCTTGTGTAAAAGCCATTGCTGACCTGGCTCACCGTGAAGCCTCACAAGTTGTTGCTGAAGCCTACGCAGGCGAAGAACTCAAGTTTGGTCCCGATTACCTTATCCCCAAACCATTTGATCCACGACTGATCGAAGAAGTCCCACTTGCTGTTGTTAAAGCAGCAATGGAAAGCGGGGTTGCAACTCGCCCCATTGAAGACTTAGAAGCTTATCGCACCAAACTCCATAGCTATGTGAGTGGCAGTCGCCTGTTCATGCAACCCATGATTGAACAGGCACGTAAAAACCCGCCTCGCATTGCCTATGCAGAAGGCGAAAACGATGATGTTCTTCGATCCATGCAAGGCATTATCGATGAAAAAATAGCCAAACCTATATTGGTTGGCCGCCCCACCGTTATCAAACGCAAAATTGAGCAAATGCAATTGCGCATTCGCCCCGGCGTTGACCTGGATATCTTTAATCCGGAGGACGGCGATTACCGAGAGAACTATTGGAAGTTTTACCATGATCGCGTAGGCCGCTCTGGCATTTCTGTAGAGTCTGCAAGAAACACCGTACATACCAACAACACGGTGATTGCTGCCATTATGGTTGCCCTCGGTGATGCAGATGGACTCATTTGCGGTAAATCTGGCCGCTATGACAGACATCTCAGCAGCATCGAAAGTATCATTCCGCCTCGCTCCGAGGATAGCCACACTTCCTCCATATGTATCTTATTAACAGAAGATGGCCCACTTTTCCTGGCTGACCCGTTTGTAAATGTCGACCCAACGGAAGAACAGGTAGTGGGTATTGCGAAAGATGCTATCAAGTTTGTGAAACATCTCGGTATCAACCCAAAGGTTGCCCTACTTTCACACTCAAATTTTGGCACCTATGACGACGAATCTGCACATAAAATGAAGCGTGCTGCTGAACGGCTTCGCAATGAGTTTTCAGATGTGCAAATCGATGGTGAAATGCATGCCATGTCCGCCCTTAACGAAACATTAAGGGAAACTATATGCCAAAATGCCAATCTTAGTGGCCGTGCCAATGTCTTGATTATGCCCAACATGGACGCCGGTAGTATTGCCCTTGGCCTAATACGCTCATTATCGAATGCACGCCTTGTCGGACCCTTCTTAAATGGCCTTGAAAAACCAGCACATATCTTAATCCCCTCTGTTTCAGGTAGAGGTATCCTAAATACTACAGCAATGATGGGTGCAGATATTCAAGCTAAAACAGAACAAGAATAAGGCTTTAATCAAACCTCACAAAAAACGCGGCTTTGTTCTTCAGCAAGCCGCGTTTTTTATTTCAGTAGTGATGTATTTGAATAACTTTATTTCTTTACAAATAAACTAACCACCAACATCCAACTACCAGTACCCAATTATCAATAATGAGGCGGCCTTTCATTATCATCAAAGTCATCTGGAAGTTTGTCAGCTAATTCTTTCGTTTTGGATATCAGTAAGTCACATTTTTCCAAAAGAATATCTATTTGATCCTGCTGACGACAAACCACATCATTAAGCTGCTGAATGGTATCTTCCTGGTAGGCCAACTTTGTTTCCAGTTCAATCAAACGTTCAGTTTCCAAAATAACTCCAACGAACCAATAATATTAACCGGCTTAAAATTGCCGCAAAAAAACCGCATAAGACAACCTTATGCGGTTTTTATATTACTTCGAAAATGCTTATTTTTCTTGGTTCACTTTCAAGAAAGCGAGGGCCAGAAAAAACTGCTACTCCACGATTACAGTGAATGAATTATAGCGAATCAGCATTTTCTGCTAGGTAAGATGCCACACCATCAGGAGAAGCATCCATACCTTTATCACCTTCAGTCCAGCCAGCAGGGCAAACTTCACCGTGCTCTTGGTGGAAACTCAAAGCATCGATCATGCGTAACATTTCATCAATGTTTCGACCCAAAGGCAGGTCATTAACAACCTGGTGACGGACAGTGCCTTCTTCATCAATTAGGAACGAACCACGGAAAGCAACACCTGCAGCATCAAATTCAACATCATAGGCTTGGCAGATTTCATGCTTCATATCGGCAACCAGAGGGTATCTCACTGGCCCAATACCGCCATCATTAACTGCTGTATTACGCCATGCATTGTGGGTAAAAACAGAATCAATAGAAACACCAATCACTTCAACACCGCGCTTTTTAAAGTCGTCAATACGGTGATCAAATGCAATCAGCTCTGAGGGGCAAACAAAGGTAAAGTCTAATGGATAAAAGAAAACAACAGCCTTTTTACCCTTAATTTCCGCTGACAGGTTGAACGCATCAACAATATCGCCATTACCTAGCACTGCACCAGAAGTAAAATCCGGGGCCGGCTTACCTACTAATACTCCCATAATGTAACTCCTTAATTTGTCAGTTTGAAAACAATTTTGTAACAATCAAAATCTAGAAAAGTTCACATAGGGTATAACATATACCCCAGCATAAAATCGTTAATCTAATGTTACACAATGAGAACAGACTGTCTCATTGTAATTTTCTATAATACTAATAAGCGACAACTACCAATGGCAACATAGATAAACAACCTACAAACTATGACTCAGAAGCTTGGGCCGCTTCCTTCACCAAGGTCGAGAGCTCGCCTTTTTCATGCATTTCAACCACAATATCGCATCCACCAATTAACTCACCATTAATCCATAGCTGTGGAAACGTTGGCCAGTTTGCATAAACAGGAAGATTTGCACGAATCTCAGGATTGGAAAGCACATCCACATAAGCAAAACGCTCTCCACAAGATGTTAGCGCTTCAATTGTTCGAGCAGAAAAACCGCACTGTGGCTGATTTGGTGACCCCTTCATATAAAGGATAATAGGATTGCCTTCCACCTGCTCTCTAATGGTTTCCATAATGTCCATTAATTCATACCTCTGAAATAAAAAGAAATAATAGTCGACTATAACAGTCAACTATTCTAACCCTATTCATACCCTAGCTAAACCATTTATTAAAAATAACCTTATAAGAATCTCCTAAAAGCTACTTTGCAAATGATCTGAGTCAAGCGTTAACGCGAATACAAATGAGAATAGTTTGCATTTGCGTTTACAGATCTATATAGTTCGCCGCCAGTAATGACTAAAACTGCCCACGGAGAATAGCGCAAGATGTTCAAGAAACTATTAATAGCAGCCATTGGCCTAAGTGTCATCGGCACAGCCCAAGCTGCACCCAATCTCGAAGAGATGTGGGAACTCATCCAAAAACAACAAGCTGAAATTTCTCAACTTAAAACCCAGCTTGAAACAACAGAAAAGCGAGTTACTGAAACAGAAGTAAAAACTGAAGCGACCTTTGCCGCTGTAGAAGAAGTTTCTGCAGGCCCTGTTGCCAAACTTGCCGAGTGGGCAGACAAAACGACTATCGGCGGTTACGGTGAAATGCACTACAACAACCTAACCTCTGACAACTCAAGCTCGTCGAAAGAAGAGTTTGACCTACACAGGTTTGTTCTATTCTTTGGCCACCAATTTACCGATGACTTGAGATTCTTCTCTGAATTAGAAGTTGAACACAACGTTGCTGGTGAGGGGAAAAATGGTGAAGTTGAAATTGAACAAGCCTATATCGAGTGGGATTATGCCGAAAATCACCGTGCAAAAGCTGGTGTTTTTCTAACGCCTGTTGGCATTCTTAACGAAACTCACGAGCCAGAAACCTTTTATGGTGTTGAGCGTAACCCTGTTGAGAAAAACATTATTCCTTCTACTTGGTGGGAAGGTGGCGCTATGTTCAGCGGTGAAATTGCTGAAGGCTTTAGCTACGATGCTGGTGTTCACTCTGGATTATTTATAGACCCAAGCAAAGGTAAAGCTAAAATCCGTGATGGTCGCCAAAAAGTCAGTGAAGCCGAAGGCGATGATCTAGCTTACACCGCACGTATTAAGTACACCGGAATGCCCGGACTGGAACTAGCAACTACACTTCAACACCAAACTGATGTTTGGCAAGGTCAAGCATTTGCTGGTGAAGACGAAGCCGATGCTACCCTGGTAGAACTTCACGCTATTTATAACAAAGGTCCATTTGGTCTTCGTGCCCTTTACGCCCACTGGGATATTGATGATGTGATCGAAAATGTAAAAGCCGGTGCTGATGAGCAAGAAGGTTTTTATATAGAACCATCCTATCGTCTTAATGAAAAACTAGGCTTTTTTGTTCGCTTCAGCGAATGGGATAACCAAGCTGGCGAAAGCAGTGCTGACGGTGAAAAACAACAATATGATATTGGCTTTAACTACTGGCTACACGAAAATGTTGTATTGAAAGCCGATTACCGACATGACAATAATGAAGGTGATTCTGAAGAGTTTAGCGGCTTTAACCTAGGTGTTGGCTGGAGCTTCTAATTTTCAATATGTTTATAGCTAATGAAATAAAACCATTTATTTCCAGTGCTTCTGTTTTTAGCACTGCCAAAAGGAGAGTCATTTATATGACTCTCCTTTTTATGCTATTTGCACTAACACTTACGGCTTCTGACGTTACTCATAGCAAAGGCGTGTATCAAACTGGGCCTGACTTTATTGCAGAATACCTTCAGCCTTCCACACTATCTTCCAAATTATCCCCCACACCACCTTCATCAACATCCTCACCTACCCCACAACCCTCTTCACTGGCACCAGAACAAAAATCACTATGGCTAACACCTGAACTTAAAGAAACTGCCAGTGATATTCTCGGCCGCCGTGTACGGGGAATACGAGTAAGGTACTGGACAAATGGAGAGAAAACCGCCTGGATTATGGAAGAAATTGGCAAAGAACTGCCTATTACCATTGGCATTATCGTCAACGGAAGCAAAGAAGGTAGCCACATAGAACAGGTGAAAATCTTGGCCTTTAGGGAAAGCCGTGGCTGGGAAGTCCGTTACCCCGCATTTACGACTCAATATCAGAATGTCAAAATAACCCCTGAGCTAAAGTTAGATCAGCATATTGATGGTATTACTGGCGCAACTTTATCTGTAAGGGCCGTCACAAAAGTAGCAAGACTTGCATTGTTTTATCATCAACAGGCACTTGAGCAATAAATCGTTCTCGCCAACAAGCCTCCTTATCATCAAATAAGTCTCTCTATTAAAATAAGAACTAGATTAAAATAGACCCTAAAGACCCTATATAAGAGACCATACCTTGCCCCTAAGACTTAGAAAAACCATTATCCTCAATCTCCGCTGGCACCGTCGCATTGGGTTGTCCGTCATGTTGATGGTCGTTTTTCTTGCCGTCACAGGCATACTTTTAAACCATTCACCAGGCATAGGGCTGAGTAAAACTACGCTAAAATCATCATGGCTAATGGATTGGTATGGGTTTGAAACAGCAAGTTTTACTGGTTACAGGATAAACAAGCGCTCATTAGATGAAAGTACACCAAATCAACAATGGCTTAGTCACCTTGGTGGCCATGACTTATTCCTAAACACAGAACCCGTTGCCAATTGTGCAGGCCCATTAATGGGTGCATCGGCTACATCAACTATGTTGCTCGCTCTGTGTAAAGATGAACTTGTATTTCTAACGCCCCAAGGCGAACTGATTGAAAAGCTGAACGTATTAAGTGGATTGCCTGAAAACACATCTAGACTTCAGGTGATTGGAGAGGAGGTTTTTGTGCTCGTTGATACAAAATCCATGCTGCTAAACCTAGATACGCTAGCTACGCAACCGAGTAAAACCGCCATCAATAAATGGAGCGAATCGGCTCCCCTGCCCCAAGAACTTGTCAGCGACCTCAGCCAAAGATCGGAGCTACCCGGTATATCTATGGAAACGCTGATCCTAGATTTACACAGTGGTCGCTTTTTCGGTACTGCTGGTATCTTGTTTGTAGATTTAATCGGACTACTAATATGTATTCTTGCCATTACAGGGCTTTGGGCTTGGTATAGCCACTATCGATTAAGAAAACTTGGAGGCTAGCTAAGCCCTTTATGGGCAGAGGCTTTTAAAATAGAGGAGTTAAAGCAAAGCGGGCTCATTGCCAACACCCAGAAATCCTTATAGTATTCGTTTTTTACGGGCAGCAACAGGGCCTGTTAAGACTATTTGGAATATCACTGCTGAACGCTACTTTTTTCTTCCAGAAGGCGTTATGAGCGCAGTGTAGTTAACTACATAAGCGAGTAACAACGCAGTGGAAGGAGAAAATAGCTTCAGCCCTCCGGGTTAGGGCTAAAAAAGCGCCATACGGCGTTATTCGTCGTTCATTTGGAATGACCAAACCTCTCTCCTCATGCCTTGTCTAGCGCTTTTTTAGCCATAACAGAGACATTCCAAATAGTCTTAACAGGCCCAACTGCCTTTTTTCGTTTTTGTAGTTTTTTAAGGTTCTTTTTAAGAAGGCCCTTAACTTAAAAAAAAAGACCAGTTTGAGAGAAACAAGCATGACCAGCAGTGCATTAATGAACAACTACGGTACTCGCAAACTCACCCTCACTAAAGGAGAAGGTTCCTGGGTATGGGATGATCAGGGTAACCGCTATCTAGATGCTATATCAGGTATTGCTGTCTGTGGATTAGGTCATGCCCATCCCGCTGTCACTAAAGCCATTGCTGACCAAGCAGCAACCCTCTCCCACTGTTCCAATTTATTTAATATCAAGGCGCAAGAGGCTTTGGCCGAGCGGCTGATAGATATCTCAGGGTTAAGTAAATTGTTCTTTAGTAACTCCGGTGCTGAAGCTAATGAAGCAGCGATAAAACTGGCACGACTATATGGCCACAGTAAAGATATTGATGAACCTACCATTATCGTTATGCAGAACTCTTTTCATGGCCGAACTCTCGCGACATTAACTGCCACCGGCAATCGTAAAGTGCATGCGGGTTTTGAACCCCTTGTAAGAGGGTTTGTTCGGGCGCCGTTTGATGATCTGGAAGCAATCAAAACTATCGCTACAAATAATAAAAATGTAGTAGCTGTTTTAGTAGAGCCGATACAAGGTGAAGGTGGAATCAGGATACCTGATAAGGATTATTTACCTGGTCTCCGGCAAATATGCGATGAACAGGACTGGTTATTTATGCTCGATGAAATTCAAACCAGTAATGGCAGAACCGGTTGCTACTTCAACTATCAGCATTACAACTTCTTGCCAGATGTGGTTACTACAGCCAAAGGCTTAGGTAATGGCGTCCCTATTGGTGCCTGTTTAGCCGGTGAAAAAGCAGCAGAATTAATGCAGCCCGGAAGCCACGGCTCTACTTTTGGTGGTAATCCTCTCGCCTGCGCAGCTGGCCTTGCCACGGTAAAAACCATTCTTAATGAAAACCTCTGCGAGAAGGCAGAGTCGATGGGCAATTACCTTCAGCAACAACTGGGCAAGCAACTGGAAGGTTGCGAAAGCGTCGTAGATATCAGAGGCCAAGGGCTTATGCTTGCCGTTGAACTCAATACACCCTGTGCAGGCTTGGTTGATAAAGCCGCTAAAAAGGGCTTGTTAATTAATGTGACAGCTGAATCGGTTATTCGGTTACTTCCAACGCTTAACCTAACCACTGATGATGCTGATCAATTGGTCAATCTCCTCAGCGAAGTGATCAAGCAAGGGCTATAAACCCAGAAGTAGAGACTAGAAATAGAGAGAAGAGAAGACCAGGACGAAAACATGGCATTTAGACATTTCCTCACGCTACAAGACCTATCAAAACAAGAGCTACAACAGCTACTGAAGAGAGCTATTGAGCTGAAAACAGCCCATAAAAACGGCACAGCTAAGCAGCCCTTTTCTGGCAAGGTTCTGGCCATGATTTTTGAAAAGTCATCTACTCGCACTCGAGTTTCTTTTGAAGCTGGAATGGCTCAACTAGGTGGTAGTGCACTGTTCCTCTCACCCAACGACACTCAGCTTGGCCGTGGTGAATCCGTCGAGGACTCTGCACGTGTGATCTCAAGAATGGTCGATATCATAATGATTCGCACATTTGGTCATGACAAAATCGAAAAATTTGCCGAGTATTCGTCCGTGCCCGTTATTAACGCACTAACAGATGACTACCACCCCTGTCAGTTACTGGCAGACATGCAAACCTATATCGAGCACCGAGGCAGTATAAAAGGCAAACGCGTTGTATGGTTTGGAGATGGCAATAATATGTGTCAGTCCTATATGAATGCTGCAGATATGCTGGATTTTGAACTGATTATTGCCTGCCCAGAGGGCTTTGAGCCTTGCTCCAATCTATTGGAAAAATTTAGTGATCGCGTCTCCATTGAACGAGATCCAGTAGCCGCAGTTTCAGGAGCCGATTTAGTCGTTACTGACACCTGGGCCTCGATGGGTCAGGAAGAAGAAAAACAGCTCAGGGAAAAGGCTTTTTCCGGCTTTCAAGTCAATGAAGACATTATGTCCCTCGCAGCAAAAGATGCGCTATTTATGCACTGCCTACCGGCCTACCGCGGACTTGAAATCAGCGAAACTATTATGGAATCCACATGGTCTGTGGTTTGGGATGAAGCCGAAAACCGCCTCCATGCTCAAAAAGCACTGGTAGAGTTTTTGCTGAAAGCATAATGAGCTCTAAGAACCAGTCACGCCTACTAATTTCTTCTTTATAAAAATACAAATGAAGAACATAAAAAATAAACTAGCACTAGTTTTTAGCATATCAATTAAATATTCATCTGGAATAGGCTTTAAAAGGAAGCTCTCTAAAATTTGTTTATCCAGAAATCCAATAATTGAAACTATTAAGCAACATAAACCACTAATAAAAACTGCCGGCAACACAAACCGAAACATAGTCAC
>JAJFKD010000049.1 GCA_021773405.1 Porticoccus sp. | reverse complement strand
CGGACGGACCAACGAGACGGCCAAGCTCGCGGCCCTGCCGGTCAATCAGAATGGTTGTCGGCAAGCCGTAGGCCGCGAAAGCCATCATCACGCGGGTCTGATCGGCCAGATACATTCCAAGATGGCGGATCCCGATTTCTTCGTAGAACTTGCGGACTACCGGCATCCCCGCACGGTCGATGGACAGTGGCAGCACGTGGAAATCTTCCCCGCCAAGCCGGGCCTGGAGGGTGTCCAGCGTCGGCATCTCCTCGCGGCAAGGCGCGCACCAGGTGGCCCAGATGTTCAGCAGCACAACCTTGCCATGGAAATCATCGAGCATCAGGTCGCGCCCGGCGCCGTTCACGAAGGGGGGCGAGGGCATCTCTCGCGGGCTGTCCCGAAGTGGCATTACCGGGCCCGCGGCGACCGGCGTGGCCAATGCCGTCGCAGCCGTGGCGACAAGGAAGTCTCGGCGTCTCATGGGGTTGCCTCCGCTTGCAGCGCCCGGACCACGGGCATGATGTCGGTTTCCAGGATATGCCTGTTGAATGGGCCCACATGTTTCATCGCGATGCGGCCCTCGGCATTGATCACGTAGGTTTCGGGCACGCCGTAGACCCCCCAGTCGATGGCAACGCGGCCATTCCGGTCCGCCCCGATACGGGTGAAGGGATCGCCCAGCTCGTCAAGAAACGCGAGCGCGGCGCCCGGTGCGTCCTTGTAGTTGATGCCAAAGATCGGCACCTCGCCGGTCTCGGAGAGCGCCACCAAGAGCGGATTCTCGGCGCGGCACGGCACGCACCAGGACGCCCAGACATTGACGATGGACACTTCGCCCGTCAGATCAGTGGTGGCCAACCCGTCGCTGCGCCCCTCGATAGGCGGCAGATCGAATTCCGGCACCGGCTTGCCGATCAGGGTCGAGGGCAGCCGGTCGTCCGTGTTCCAGAGCCCCCAGTAAAAGGCGGCGCCAAGCCCGGCGAAGATCGCGACGGGCAACACCATCAGCAGGGAAACGCGGCTTCTTCGTGGTGTCGTCGGCACGCTCATGATCCGCCCTCGTCATTGGCTGTCACTTCGCTCTGAAAATCGCGTGCGCGCTCGGGCCAGGTGCTCTTGATAAAGGCCAGAACGGCGCTGATCTCGTCGTCGGACAGGACCCCCTCGAAGCCCGGCATGTCGCTCTCATAGCCGGGCACGACGGCGTTGACCCCGAGCTTGGTGATGGTGAACAGCTGACGATCGGGGTGATGCCAGGTATGGCCGCTCGCATCATGCGGCGGTGCGGGCATTCGTCCGTTGTCCTTGCGCCGCTTCCAGTCAGGTTCACCCTCCAGGTTGGCCCCATGACAGGACGCACAGTTGTCCGCATAGACGGCCTGCCCAAGGGCGACCTGTTCGGTCGCCACCGGCGCGCCGAGAGAGGTCAGTCCGTCAGGAACGCCCGGCGCGTCGGCCGCGACGACCCAGACCGTCGAGCCAAGCGCCACAACGAGACCAGCCGCGAAGAGAGCGGGGCGGGTCATGCAGGCTGCCGCAGATACTTGACCAGCGCCGCCACCGCGAGGACGAGCACCGCGACAAACAGCAGCATGACAAGGCCTCCGCCCATCATCATGCCCATCATGGGGCCCCCCATCATCTGGCCCATGCAGTCGCCGATGAAGCCCGTTCCGGGGCCGTCTACAGGTCCGTTCATGTCAGTCTCCTTGTGTCAGTTGTGGTGGGACCGGCAGCGTGCCGGTCATTAATCGGAGTAGACGGCCACGCCGTCCGGCCCGAAGGCATAGGTGCGCAGGGTTCCGGTTTTCGCTGGTGCCATGCCCGGCGCGTGACCGGGCATGCCCGGCAGAGTGATGCCGGTGATGTTGGGACGTTCCTCCAGCAACCGTTCAATGATCTCCGACGGGACAAGGCCGCTGACCACGTAGCCGTCGATCATGGCGAGGTGACATCCGATACCCCGCTCGGGCACGCCCATCTCGACGGACCTTTGGTCGAAATTCCGGTCGTCGATCACGTTGACCGCGAAGCCCTCGGCGCGTAGGTATTCGGCATAGGCGTCGCAGCAGCCGCAGCCAGGGCTGCGCCAGATGGTGACCGGTTCCGCGCCCTGCGCGGCGGCGGATGCGATAACCGGTGACGGGGTCTCGCGATTGGTCTCGACATAGGCGGTCGTGGCCGCGCCCGTGATCCCCAGGGTGACGGCAAGTACCATTTTCATGATCGGTGTTCCTTTCTCAGAGCGCAGCGAGGGTGGCCCAAGCGGTGCCCCCGTCCCGGCTGTGTTTCAGTTTGGTCGCGTAGGTGGCGGCGATGTGGTCGGGGTCTGCCGGATCAACGGCAAGCGCCTGTGCGTGCAGGCTGGACCTGTTCTCCCAGGCCACGCCGCCATCCGTGGAGGCCCAAAGCCCCGAAGGCAGCGCCGCGTAGAGCCGTTCCGGCGTGGCATGGGCCGAGACCAGCGCGGTGATGGGTTCGCCCTTTGGCAACGGGGCCTCTGGCACGGAGGGCCTACCTGCGACCAGCGCATCCATCGCGTCTCCTTCCACCACGTCCTGCCAGCGGCAGAAACAGTCAGGCACGCGGGTAACGCCCTGGTCGGTCCCCGCATAGATCCAGATACCGCCCATGCCACTGGCGAGATTGACCGAAGCGAGGGTCAGAATCTCGCGCTCGGCCTCGGCGATCCAGGGGCGGTCCATGACGAAAGACCAACTGTTGCCCGCATCCTCGCTGCGCCACAGCCCGTCGCCCGCGAGCGCCGCATAGATCGTGTCCGGTGCCCCCGCCGCAATCGCGAGCGCGGTGACCTGCGCAAGCGGCAAATCGCCCGAGGCCGCGGCCCATGTTCGGCCCCCATCGTCGGACCGGTCCAGCCCGCCGCCGTCCAGCGACGCGAGAAGCCGCCCCGCCCGATCTGGGTGACAGGCCAGCGCCCGGATCGATCTGCGCGGTGCGGGCAGAAGGGTTGCATCGCCGAACGGATCAAACCGCCACACCTGCTCGCCCGCAACGACAAGTGCCGTGCCGTCGAAAGCCAGCGCAGAGCTTGACGCGCCCCCGGCCCGGGCCCGCGGCGTTGGTAACAGCCCGGCGGCGGCCACACCGCCAAGTATGGCAAGGACGCCGCGCCGGCTGAACGTCCGTGTGTTTTCTGAGCTTACATTCAGCATTGCTTTCTCCTCACGCCACACGGATCACACCCATCATCCCGCCCGCCTGGTGCTCGAGGATGTGGCAATGGAACATCCAGTCGCCCGGATTGTCGGCGACGAACGCGATCTCGACACGTTCACGCGGGGCCATGAGCACCGTGTCCTGCCATTCACGATGCGCCGTCGGCACGCCGTTGCGGCTGATCACGCGGAAGGAATGCCCGTGCAGGTGGATCGGGTGGTGGAACGCGGTGGCGTTGGTCATGGCGATGACGTGAGAGATATCGCGTTCCAGTACCAGCATCGGGTCGAGGATATGCCCCTCCGCCGCGACGCCGTTGACCAACCAGATGCCGCCGTCGTGCATCCGGCTCATCATCCCGCCGCCCATCATGCCGCTGCTACCGGAAAGGCCCATCTCGCGCTCGACCATCCCGCCCATCATGCCGCCGGTGAAGGTCACGTCGTGACGGCGCGCGCGGGTGATGTCGGGTTCGGGCAGCGGGTTGGGGGCCAGCGCCATGTCCCAGTCGGGCGGCGCATCGCGCAGGGGCGTCTCGGAATAGGCCAGATCGACCACTTCGAAATTCCGGTCAGCGAAGAACCGGTCGGTGATCGTCAGGGTCTCGCCCGGCGCGCCCGTCATGTCGATCATCAGATCGACCCGCATCGCCGGGCCGATCACCACCCATCCGCGCGCGTCCTGCGACGCATGCGGTGTGACTGGCTGGCCGTCGAGCGCGATGACCTGCGGTGCCAGATCGCCGAAATCCAGCGCGAAGATGCGGGCATTGGCGGCATTGATCAGACGCAGGCGTACGCGTTCGCCCGCCCGCACCGGCACAGCATCCGGCACGCGGCCATTGATCGTGACAGTATTCCCCAGTCGTCCGCCGTGGCTCATATCGTGGAACCCGCCGAAGTCTTCGGCAATCCCGGCCTCCTGGGTCAGCCGCCAGTCGTCGAGCACCCAGACCATCTCGCGGTCCACGCGCGGCGGGTTTACCTCTTCGATGATCAACGCACCGTAAAGCCCGCGCCCGACCTGCTCGAAGCTGCGCTGGTGTGGGTGATACCAGAAGGTACCGGCATCGATGGCATCGAACGCGTAGGTAAAGGTCTCGCCCGGCGCGATCGGGGCCTGAGTCAGATGCGGCACGCCGTCCATGGCGTTGGGCACCCGCAGCCCGTGCCAGTGCACGGTTGTGTCATCGTCCAGCGCGTTCGCGACCGCGATGCGCAGCCGGTCGCCCTGCCGCACCCGGATCTCGGGGCCCGGAACAGCGCCGCCATAGCACCAGATGTCAGTTTCGCCCCAGGGTTCGGGAACAAGCCGCGCCCGTCCCGGGGCGGCGCGCAGGGTGTAGTGTTTCGGAGTGTCCGCCCAGGCCGGGCGCAGGGAAGCTGCTGCACCGGCCGCAGCGCTCCCGGCCAGAAAGCCGCGGCGCGACAGCGCCAGCGTGAATGTCGATTTCATGTGTCTGTCTCATCTGAATCTTGCCGTTGGGCGCGCCATTGGCGCGAGAACTGCGCGTCTCTATGCGTCAGTCAACGCATCAGTCGCGGGCAGACAGTGAGCAGCGCGCCCTTTTGGCGCCCGCCAACCGTCGGATCAGATGAGGGTTCGGGGTGGGAAAGGGTCTGGAGGCGCTTTTAGCCCGCGCGGGAGCGTCATGCCGAGAGGCCATTCCTGCATCGGAATGGCGATTGCAAATTGCGCAGCAGCCATCCCTTTTACCATGGCGGAGACCGGTGCCGTGCAAATCAGGTCGCAACTTGCAGTCGAGTCGCTGTCGCCGTCCTCGGGGCAGCCCTGGCAATCGGGCATCGACATTGCGCCATCTGCAGACGTCGCCATGTCCAACGCCATCGCGTTCGCACTCACCGCATGCACGACCGTGCTCTCGGCGAACACCGCAAGAAACACGACAGCAATGAGTGAAGCGAATTTCCGCATACTACGTATATATTTCCGGGTCTATCCAATGTCCATTCACGATCCGGTGCCAACGTCCACGATCGAGTCCCACAACGCAAATCGGTCTCACCCCGCGCAACACGACAGCTTCGCGACATCCTTGTCGAAGGTTTGCGCGGCGAGCTTCAATCCCTCGACCGTGGTGAGATAGGGGAAGATCGTCTCGGCGAGGGCCTTTGTCGTCATGCCGAACTTGAGCGCCATCACGAGCGTTTGGACAGTGTCGGCCCCCTCCGGTGCCATGATCACGCCGCCGAGAAGCCGGTCGCTCGCCCGGTCCGCGACCAGCTTGATCAGCCCGCGCGTGTCGCGGGCGGCGAGCGCACGGGGGACGTTCTCGAGCGCGAGCACGCTGGTCTTGACGTCATGACCCGCCGCGCGGGCCTGCGTCTCGGTAAGCCCGACCCCCGCGACCTGCGGATCAGTGAACACCACCCAGGGCATCGCTGAATTGTCGTAGCGCTCCGCCCCGCCCAACACGGCGTTGCGGGCGGCAAGCTTCGCGCCGTAGGCGGCCATGTAGACGAACTGGTCGCGATCCGTGACATCACCCGCTGAAAAGATGCCGGGCTTCGTGGTCTGCATGTCGACGCCAACCCGGATCGCACCGCGTGCGTCGGTCTCGACGCCAATTTCGGCTAGGCCCAGCCCCTCGGTGTTGGGCGCGCGCCCTGTCGTCAGGACGAGGCGGTTGGCCGTCAGTTCACGCTCCGCGCCATTCACCGTCACGGTCAGCACCGCACGGTCCCCGTCGCGCCGCGCGGCGTGATAGGTTGCGCCGTCAAGAACCGTGACACTCTCGGCGCGCAAGACCTTGGTGAGCGCCTGCCCCACCTCCGGCTCGGTGCGCGGCAACAGGCGCGAGCGGCAGACGATGGTAACCCGCGTGCCCATCCGCGCCATCATCTGTGCCAGCTCCACGCCGATATAGCCGCCGCCGAGGAAGATCAGGCTTTCGGGCAACCGGTCCAGCTCCAGAACCGATGTGCTGTCGAGCGTTGGGACGTCCGGGATACCGGGGATATCGGGCGCGGCGGGTCGGCTGCCGGTGGCGACGATGACCTTGGGAACCATGATCCTGCGCCCGCCGACCTCGACCCCGCCGGGGACGAGCCGCGCCGGACCCTCGTCGATATAGGTCACGCCATCGTAGCCCGGCAACAGGTCGGCGTACTTCTTCTGGCGCAGCGTCGCGACCAGATCGTCCTTGGCCGCGACGAGAGCGGTCCAGTCGGCGACCTTCGCTTCGCCGACGAGGCCAGGAAACCGGGATGCCGCCCGCGCGCCGTGCACTGCCTCGGCTGAGCGGATCATCGTCTTGGAGGGTACGCAACCCACGTTCACGCAGGTGCCGCCGATGGTGCCATGCCCGATGAGCGCGACGCGCTTTCCTCCTTCCGCGGCGGTGATCGCGGCCGAGAAGCCGGCCGATCCGGCGCCGATCACGGCAAGGTCGAAATCGCCCTTGGGCGCGCAGCAATCGTCTTTCATCACATCATCCATCCGTTCGAGTGTTCAGTCGCCGCTGCCGTCTCCAGACCGCGTACACGGTCAGTGCGACGAAAAACGCGAGCGCGGGCAGCAGAACGTAGTCGAGCCAACCCAGCCAGGCCGACAGGCCCATGGCGCCCAGAAGCACCACGAGCACCGGCGTGAAGCAGCAGAGCGCCGCGATGACGGTGCCTACGATCCCTGTCGCGATCAGCTTGCGGTCGGACTGCTCGGTCATCCCGTCAGCCCGCGATGCGCGCCGGGTAGCCTGCATTGGCCGAGGCGGCCGCGATGGCGTCGGAGCTGGTCGTGGCGGTATCGAAGATCACCGTGGCGGTGTGGGCCTCGAAGTCGATCTCGACGGTGCGCACGCCATCGACGCCTTCCATCGCGCGCTTCACCGTCACTGGGCAGAGCGCGCAGGTCATGTTGTCGACCGCGAAGGTGACGGTCCGCTCGGCGGCGACGGTCTGCGCGGCAACAGGGATGGCCGTGATCGGCGCGACGGCGGTCAGGCCGAACAGAACAAGGGCAAGGATCTTCTTCATGAGGGTGTCCTTTCGGGATCAGTAGAGAAGCGGGGCCCACCAGTCGATGGAGAGTGCAGCGACAACGAGAACGAGCGAGGCCCAGAGTGCGGTCTTGGTGATGCGCGCCGATGCTGGCCTTGCGCAGTAGGAACCGGGTTCGCAGACATTCGGCTTGCGGAAATAGACCTGCCAGAAACCCGCCGCGATGAAGCCAAGCGCAATGACAGCGAAGATCGGCTTGAAGGGCTCCAACGCCGTCAGGTTGCCGATCCAGGCCCCCGAGATGCCGAGGGTCAGCAGCACCAGCGGCCCGACGCAGCAGGCAGAGGCGAGAAAGGCGCCCACCACCCCGCCCGCCGCGAGCCAGCCTTTTCGGGTCGGGCGATCCGCGCCCGTGCTGTCCGTTCTGTCGTCTGTCAGCGCCATGTCGCGCACCTCTCGCTTGTGATTAAGAAGAGGTGTAGGGTCTGTAGTAACTACAGGCTCAAGAGGAAACGTGCCCATGACTGATCACGAACGCGAGAGCGGCCTCACACGCGGCGGCTTGGCCCGGGCGACCGGCTGCTCCATCGAAACGATCCGCTATGACGAGACAACCCGCCTGCTGCCCGACCCACCCCGGACCAATGCCGGCTACCGGATCTATGCCACCGCGCACACCACACGCCTGCGCTTCATCCTGCGTGCCCGGGAACTCGGGTTCTCCATGGAAGACATTCGCGGGCTTTTGGGGCTGGAGGACGGAGCCGCGCCGACTTGCGCCGAGGTCAAGGAGAGAACAGAGCGCCACCTTGCTGATGTGCGTGCGAAGATCGCAGACCTCAGGCGCATTGAATCAGTTCTCGCCGAGACCGCCGGCAGGTGCTCCGGTGACGACGTCCCCGACTGTCCGGTTCTCGACACGATCGGATCGCTGGACCGTTGAAGCCGCGATGCGAGACTTGTCTCATCCCTTCAGTCTCCTACAAAAATCGGGCCGCAGCCGGACTCAGTCCAGTCAGGCCTCGATCCTCAAGATGACCGAGAACGCGTCAGCCGTGCCGTTCACTTCGCCCTTGTCACAGTCACCCTCAATGGTGCCCATCTCGATCGTCATATGAGTCTCGAATTGCCCTAAAATTGGTTCTGCCTAAATCTGTGTGGCGGATAGGACGCATTCGGGCTCTCAGCAGTTCTGGACCGGCTCAAAAGCAGACGGAACCTTGAAGGCATCGAACCTCGTGAGTTCGAGGACCAGGCCAGGCTTGCGTGTCTCCTGCAGGCGCTCTTGAAGCAGGCCGTGCATCCGTTTCAGGTCGCTTTCGCTGAGCTTTCACTCGCAGGCGACGCCGATCACGTCGTCATGACCTTTCATGATCCCGGTGAACATGGTTCTCCTCTTCTTCCGGCTTGCCGTGACCGTAGAGGTCGGCGTTTTCGTGTGCACGGTCTTCGTGCTCGAACTCAAGGCTGGAATGGCCGATGTTGAAGTCCTCCTTCAGCCAGTCCTTGATCGCTGCCTTGATCTTTTCGATTTCCCCCCAGCCGCCCGCTGTCAGCACCACGTGGCAGTCCAGCGCCGCCTTGTGCTCCTGCATCTGCCACAGATGCACGTGATGAACGTCCGCGACACCATCGACACTCCGCATCGCCTCAACGACGGCTTGATTTTCGATGTCGGGAGGACTGCCGAGCATCAGTGTTCGGATCGGACCGCCGATCTCGGTCAAAGCCAGATAGAGGATGTATAGGGCAATGCCGATGGTGATTGCTGGATCGACCCATCGCATGTCGTAGAGGATGATCAGGGACCCGCCAATAATGACTGCCACGGAGGCCAAAGCGTCCGACAGGTTGTGCAGGAAGAGCGCGCGGATGTTCACGCTGCCTTTCTGCATGGAATAGGTAAGCAGCGCCGTCAGCGTGTCGACGACCAGGGCCACACCGCCCAGCATCACCACCGTCCAGCCAGCGACCTCGGGAGGGTCGATCATGCGCATGCCACCTTCGTAGATCAGGTAGAAGCCGATCAGGATCAGGGTCGTGTAGTTGATGAGTGCTGCGACGATTTCAACCCGTCCATAGCCGAAGGTCATGCGCTCGTCCGCGGGTCGCCGCGAAATTTTCCGGGCGGCAAAGGCGATCACCAGCGACGCCATGTCCGAAAAATTGTGCAGGGCATCCGCGATCAGCGCGAGGCTGCCGGAAAGGATGCCGCCGACGATCTGCGCGACGGTCAGAAGGCCGTTGGCCCAGATGGCGATGGAGACCCTACGATCACCAGATTCAGGATCGATGTGAGCGTGGCCGTGATCATGCGGCACGGTTCTTCTCCTCATGGCTGTGGTTCGGCCGACTGAGTCCAGAGACCCGCGGCAAGACTCCACGACGGATGCGGCGACCCCGGGCATTCATCCAGTGACGGATGACGTGGCGATAGAGAAAGTCACGCGCAAATCCGAAGTTCTGGCTATATTTCTCATAAAAGTCGTCGGGCGTATCAAAGGTTCCGAAATCACGAACGATGCCGGTTTTCTGAGTATAAGTGCTGCCGCCGCTCCAACTGACTGGTGGCGCACTCAGACAATCCGTTCCGGCGCCGTAGCCGCAAAGGCTTTCTGTTTCGCTGAATTCCTTCTGAAGCGACTGCAGGAAGGGCGCGTCCAGAATAAATCCTTCCAGATTAATCCAGCCCTCATCGGTTTCGACTTCAACCCACGAGTGCAGAATTTCGGACGGTGCGAGGGGGTAGACCAATTCGGGCACCACGCCACGCTGCAGGGCCTTGTGGATGGTGAAGCCGTGCAGCCGGCAGCGGATGCCTACGCTGCGCAGCAGTGCCATGAGAAGCGTCCCTTTCGTGTTGCACTGCCCGTAGCCGACGGTCAGCACCGCAGAGGCGGGAATGTCGTCGACGCGGTTGTAGCCGAACGCAATCTCGTTTCGGACAAAGTCATAAACCGCGCCAATCCGGTCGACACGGGCAAGGTCATACCAGCCACGATCTCGTACCAGGTTTGAGATTGAGGGCGAGTCAAAATCCAGCAGTCTTGTTGCGGTTAAATAGGAATCGGTGGGTGCCACAGGGTCTCTCCTCGAATCGTTCACGAGGAGTCTTAGTCTCTACAGTGACTAGAGAGACAAGCCTTTTCTCAAATGTTACTTTCGATCATAATTCTATCCGATCATGCCAAGGACTGGGAAAGTTTCGAGCAGCCAGAAGGCAAGGCGGCTGATTTGACCTGTCATCACGCCGATACCCATCAGCACCATCAGTCCGCCCGATATACGATAGAGCCATCGACCAGCCGCACTGATCCGCTTTAGCCTGCCTGCAATCTCGTTGGTGAAGAGCGCTATGATCAGAAACGGCAGTCCAAGCCCTGCGGAGTAGATGGCCAGCAGGGCCATCCCGTCCGCTCCAGACGTCGCGCTCACCGCGAGGATCGACCCGAGCACAGGGCCAATGCAGGGCGTCCAGCCAAAGGCAAAGGCAAGGCCCAAAAGGTAGGCCCCGACCGTGCTGCCGCCGTCGACTTTTACGTCGGGCCTTGTGTCACGCATCATGGCAGGGATCTTAATCGCCCCCATCATGACAAGTCCGAAGAGAACGATCAAAGCACCACCGGCAAGACCGAGTTCGTATTTCCAGCGCAAGAGCATCCCGCCAAGTAGACTTGCCCCGGCCCCGAGCGCCACGAAGACTGTCGAAAATCCGAGCACGAACCACAAGCTCAGGACCACGCTGCGCGCACGTTCGCTAATGCTGCGCTCCTCCCCGGATATCGCGGCGGGCTGTCCCGCGATGTAGGAGACGTAGCCAGGTGCCAGAGGAAGGACGCAAGGCGACAGAAAGGATATAGCACCACCCAGAAAGGCCGCGACGACTCCAACACCTGAGATTTCAAACATTCAATTCCTGCCTTGCTTTAGCCTGTGAAACGCGCACCTTTGTAAAAGCTAAAGCTACTGTAGGAGCAATGCCGTTTTTACGCTCCGCGGGGTGCCGCGAGGATGATGGCGGCACCCAACAAGCATACAGTGGTCCCGAGCAGGTCCCACCTGTCCGGCCGGTGTCCTTCCGCAAGCCACATCCAAAGAATGGACGCGGCAATATAAATCCCACCGTAGGCCGCAAAGGCGCGTCCCGCAGCCACGGTGTCGACCTGCGCCAGAAGCCAGCCGAACGCCACCAGCGCCGCCACACCGGGCACGAGCCAAAGGGCGGACGCGCCGAGGCGCCACCATGCCCAGATGGCGAAGCATCCGGCGATCTCGGCCAATGCCGCGAGCGGATAGGCGAGTGCTGCCGGCATCTCAGGCGCCGATCTCGTCGTGGTCCGTCAGGCATTCGGAATGGTCACGCAGCACCTCCAGCACCCGGCAATCGGCGGTGTGACCGCCGCTGCATTCATGCACCATCCTCTGCAATTCCGTCCGAAGGGCTTCAAGTCGGGCCATACGTTGCTCAACCTGCTTGAGTTGTCGGCGAGCGATGGCATCGGCCTCCGCGCAAGACTTTTCTGGATGATCGCTCAGATCGAGAAGCTCACGGATCGCGTCCAGCGAGAACCCGAGTTGCCGCGCATGCCGGACGAAAGACAAGCGGTCAAGCTCGCTATCGCCATAGCGCCGCTGACCGCCAGCCGATCGCCCCGGCTCGGGCAAGAGCCCGATCTGCTCGTAATAGCGGATCGTCTGCACCTTCGTCCCGGTCTTTTTTGCCAAAGTGCCGATTGTCAGCATATCACCTCTCCAAACTATCTACAGCCCGTGTAGCTTTAAGCGTTTTTTAGCACAAGTTCCGCCTGGCATCTCACAGATCGGTGAACATCGCTCTTCCGTCCATAATAGGTCTTGAACCTACAGTGGCTAGAGGGTGTAAACGCGCCCAAAATATAGAATCAAATTCGGGCGGAGCGGCGTGAAGCTTTCAGGTCTTCAGAAAGTACTATGGGTGTTTGCGGGCGTGGCGGCGTTCGTTTTCATCTGGCTGTTGCTGTGGTCCGACTACCGTTCCGACCTTGCCCGCGCCGAGAATGAACCACCGTTTTTTGCGGACTTCGAACTGACCGATCATCGCGGCATGATCCAAACAGAGGAAGATTTTGCGGGCCGCTGGATGCTTGTATTCTTTGGCTTCGCCAATTGTCCCGACATATGCCCGACGACGCTTGCAGAGGTGGCGGCTGTCATGGATGGCCTTGGCGAGGATGCCGCAAAAGTGCAGCCGATCTTCATCTCGATTGATCCCGAACGGGATACGCCAATGGCTCTTGCAGACTTTGTGCCGCGCTTTGACGCAGGCATCATCGGTCTGACCGGAACATCCGATCAGATCGCAGAGACCGCTGAAACCTTTCCGATCTACTTCGAACGGATCGACGAGGCCAGCGCGCCGGATGGCTATACAATGGGGCACACATCGCACCTGTTTCTTTTTGATCCGCAGGCGGGCTTCGCCGATTCTTGGCCCTACGGCACACCCGCCGAAGAGATCCTTGCGGATCTGAGAGAGAGGATCTGATCGCCATGACCCGACTTTCCGGAGAAACGGCCCTTGTTCTTGCTTGGATCATTGCGCTTGTCTCATCGCTTGCCGTGCTCTTTATTGGCGAGGTGCTTGGTCAAACGCCTTGCGTCCTTTGCTGGTTCCAGCGCGCCTTCATGTTCCCCCTGGCTATCGTTCTTGGGCTCGGGCTGTGGTGGCAGGATCCCCGCGTGGGGCGCTATGGCGTTGCGCTGGCGCTTGGGGGGGCGGCAGTGGCGTTGTATCACATCGGCCTCTATGTCGGGCTGATCCCCGAGGCGATCCAGCCCTGCACGGCGACCGGCCCCTCTTGTACCGACGACAACCAGGTGGTCTTCGGCATTCCGATTCCGCTGATGGCGCTTGTCGCCTTCACGATGATCGGGATGCTTTCGGCCCTTTCACTGAAGGAAAAACAAATATGAATCGACGCGGCCTCATTCTATCCGTTCTGGCTGTTGGTGTCGCAGGTTTTGGCGGCGCGGCCTGGTATGCCACCCGCCCCCAACCCATGGCAGAGGCAGTCCCTGTCGCGCCCGAAGTGAACGATGTGCTGATCCGGCCCTATTCCCCGATCCTCGGCCCCGAAACGGCACCTGTCACGATTGTCGAGTTTTTCGATCCAGCTTGCGAGGCATGCCGCGCATTCTATCCCGTGGTCAAAGAGATCATGGCTGAGCACGGTGATGCGGTCCGTGTCGTCATTCGATACACTGCCTTTCACGGGGACGCTTCGGTGGAAGCGATCCGTGTTCTCGAAGCTGCGCGGATGCAGGATGTGTTCGAACCCGTACTGGAAGCGGTCCTGCGCGAGCAGCCGCGATGGGCGTCCCATGGCACTCCGGCACCGGGTTTGATCCTAGAGATTGCCGCAAGCGGTGGTCTGGATGTCGAAGCTGCTCGAACACAGATGCTGGCCCCCGGTGTCGTGGCAGTGCTCAATCAGGACCGCGCTGATGTCGAAGCGGTCGGCGTGCGACAAACGCCCACGTTCTTCGTCAACGCCAAGCCGTTAGACCCGTTCGGTGAGGCCAAACTGCGGCGACTGGTGGCGGCGGAAGTTGCGGCCAGCCAAAGTTGACGCCCGGCTAGATACAGGAGAATTCTTCATGAACAAGCTACCTTATATCAATGGTTTGACCCTTGTCTTGCTGCTCTCGGCCATGTCGGCTCCGGCATTTGCCGGTTCGGAGGATGTGGTCGTCGAAAACGCGTGGTCCCGTGCTTCGATCGGCGTCAACCGCCCTGGTGCCGCCTATATGACTGTGCACAACACCGGTGAAGACACGGTCACGCTGACCGGGCTTACAACACCACTGGCCGTGATGCCCCAGATCCATGAGACGAAAACCAACGCCGACGGCGTCAGTTCTATGGCGCCTGCTGACGAGATCACGATTGAACCGGGCCAAAGCGTAGCATTGGAACCGGGCGGACTGCACGCCATGCTCATGAAGCTGCAAAACCCGATGATCGAAGGCGAGACCTTCCCACTGACACTGACGTTCTCGGACGGTGGTGAAGTGACTGTTGAGGTCCCAATTCTGGGGATCGCCGCGCGCGGGCCGGAGAGCTGATGCAGCGTCGGCATGTGGTCCAATACGGTGCAGCCGGTGTAGGCGCTGTCGCTCTGATGCTCGGCGTCGGCTGGTGGCGGGCGGATGGTCCCGGTGCACCAAAACCTGCCGGGCAAAGGCCTCTCCCCCTGTCGGCGATGGATTTCCGACTGACCGATCACGAAGGCAATGAAGTGGGCCCAGAAACCCTGATCGGACGCCCGACCATGGTGTTTTTCGGGTTCACATACTGCCCAGATGTCTGCCCCACGACGTTATCGGATATCTCAGGCTGGCTTGAAGATCTCGGAGACGAAGCCGCGCAGATGAACGTGGTCTTCATCACAGTCGATCCGGAGCGGGACACGGTCGAGGCCATGGCCGAATATGTCGGCTATTTTCATCCGGCTATTCGCGGCTGGACTGGGCCGGCAAACCAGGTTGCCCGCGCTGCAGAAGGATTTCGTGCCTCGTATGAGCGCGTCCCGGCCGAAGGCGGCGACTATACAATGAACCATACGGCAAGCGTATTCCTGTTCGATGCCAAGGGTGAACTCGTCACCATGATCGACTATCACGAGCCAAGAGAATTCGCAGTGCCGAAGATCCGGCGTGCGCTGAAAGAAGACGTAGAGGGGGTAACATGAAGATTAGAATTATTTTGGCGAGCGCTGTGGTCGCAGGCGCTTTCTCGGTGACCGCCATCGCCATTTCTGGCGTTCTTTCTAAAGAGCCAGTGCCTCCTGCGATTGCTGAAGCGACCCTCTGGACTCCCGATCCGCTCTCGATGCCTCAGATCGCCGACTACGATGTGACACCGCCCGCCGCATTTCACGCCGACAATGCTAGCCCAATGCGACCTCTGCCGCTCTTGCAATCTGTCTTCGCAGAAACCGCCTTGCCCGAGATTGAACCGCCTTTGATCACCTGGTCGCGTGAGATCGCGTCGGGCGAGACGCTGGATGCGGTCCTGGCGAACGCGGGCATCGCTGCGCCTGCGCGTGCCGAAATCGCGCTCGCGCTTGGTGCAGAATATGACCTGCGCCGATTGCGCCCGGGCCATGAGATCACTGTGATCTCAAAGGTGGACGGAAATCCGAGCCGCGTGGAACTGGCAGTTGACGATGGGGTGCGGATCGAAACGGTCTTTGGTCAAGAACCTGTCACACGCGTGTTGGAGCCAGACCCTGAAATGGTGACGTTCGCGGGCGAGGCAGTGATCGAAAGCTCTGTCTTCGCGGCTTTGGACAAGGCGGGCATCCCTGCTCGCTTTGCGGTCGACATGGCGCAGATGCTGGGCGGCACAGTGGATTTTCGACACGAACTTTCCGGTGGCGAGACGATGCGTCTTCTTTGGCGCGAAGCGCGCGACGGAAACGAGAGGATCGGTCAGCCCGAACTTGCCTTTGCCGCACTGAATCTTGGTGAAACGGTCTACGAGATCGTCTGGCCGGATGACGGCAGCGGTAAAGCGACGATCTATGTTGATGGAGAGGTCCTGCGTGTCTTTGCCCAACCGGTGGAAGGAGCGCGGCTGAGTTCCGTCTTCGGCCGTCGCACACACCCAGTCTATGGGAATGTGCGCATGCACACCGGCGTCGACTTTGCTGCGGCAAGCGGTACGCCGGTGAAAGCGACGGCACCCGGACGCGTGAGCTTCATCGGACGTCGTGGTGGATATGGCCGGGTGGTGGAGATAGCGCATGGATCCGACACCCTGACACGATACGCACATCTCAGCGAGGTGCCGGACACACTCGAACAAGGGCAGCGCGTGATGGCCGGAGACATGATCGGTCGCGTCGGTGCAACCGGCACCGCGACCGGCCCCAATCTGCATTATGAGGTTCTTGTCGATGGTCGCCCGACGGATCCTCTCTCAGACGACCGACTGGCAGAGGCGGCTGAGCGAGATGCGGATGACACGGCTGCACTTGAGCGATTGGCTGAGGCACGCTCGCTACTGGCCGAGAGGCTCACCAGCGAATTTGTGCAAACAACAACCGAAAGGCTTTAATCCATGAAAAGACTGGCTCCCGCCCTTGCAGTCACGCTGGCCTTGTTTCCCGCGGCGCAAGCTGTCGCAGATTCGATCCAGATTGACGTCCGGAAGACAAACGGCTGCGGCTGTTGTCTGTCCTGGATGAAGCACCTCGAGGAAAGCGGATTCGCGCCGACAGGCGAGGACATGTTCGGGGGATCTCTTGTGCGCTTCAAACTCGACAATGGCGTGCCTCAGCGCATGGTCTCCTGCCATACGGCTTTGGTCGACGGCTACGTGATCGAAGGTCATGTACCGGCATCAGACATTCAGCGTTTGTTGGATGAGCGTCCAGATGCAGTGGGGCTGGCGGTGCCGGGAATGCCCTATGGCTCGCCGGGCATGGGACCGGAGGATGATCGTGAGGCTTATGACGTCTTCCTGGTCCGCGGCGATGGATCGACCGAGATCTTTAGCAGCTATTCGGCCGCTGATTGACGTATCGGCGAGACCTCAGCGCTTGGAACCCTTCGCCCCAATTACCCTTGGCTTTCTTGGAAGCCTGGCCGCCGGATCGCTGACCGCGGTCGGGGCGATCCCCGTTCTTTTCGGGCGCATCCCCTCCCGGGCTACGCGCGATCTGCTGCTTGGCTTCGCAGCGGGTGTCATGCTCGCTGCTTCGTTTTTCTCGCTGATCATCCCGGCTCTCGACGCAGCCGAAGGACAGTTCGACAAAGGTGCTCTCCCTGCGGCCATCGTTTGTGTTGCGATCCTGCTTGGCATGGGCGCGGTCGCTCTGATGAACGAACGGCTGCCGCATGAGCATTTCAAGACGGGGCGGGAAGGCCCCGACGCCGCTTCGCTGCGCCGCGTCTGGCTCTTCATCATTGCGATCACGATCCACAATTTCCCCGAGGGACTCGCCGTTGGTGTCGGGTTTGGGGCTGACGGTTTCTCTGGTGGCTTGCCGCTTGCGATTGGCATCGGGCTGCAAAACGCTCCCGAGGGTCTCGCCGTAGCGGTTTCATTGCTTGGTGAGGGGTATTCCAGGCGCCGTGCGTGGGGGATTGCCGCCCTGACAGGTCTTGTCGAGCCGGTAGGCGGGCTTCTTGGGGCTGGGATCATCAGCATCTCGCAGCCGCTGTTGCCATGGGGCCTCGCCTTCGCCGCCGGGGCGATGCTCTACGTCATCAGCCACGAAATCATTCCCGAAACCCACCGTTCCGGCCATCAAAACAGGGCGACACTCGGTCTCGCAGTTGGCCTCGTGATCATGTTGTTCCTCGATGTATGGCTGGGAGGATGAGATGAAACAGTCCCATTTCCAAGGTTTCATTGCGGCTGGAACTGCTTTTCTTGTCGATCAGGTGACAAAAGCAATTGTCGTCGCCAATGCGGCAGATTTGAGCGCCGGAATTCCGGTCTTTCCCGGTTTCAATCTCATCTACCTGCGCAACGATGGCGTGACATTCGGATTACTTGGTGGAGCGCCATGGTGGAGCCTTACAGTGTTGGCCCTCGCTGTCTGTGGCTGGTTGACCGTCATGTTGGTGCGCACTGCCAACCCGGTTGAGGCTATCGCCTATGGTGCGATTATCGGTGGCGCGCTCGGCAACGTCCTCGACCGCATCCGGTTTCGGGGTGTGACGGACTTCCTCGATTTCTACGCCGGATCCACGCATTGGCCCGCCTTCAACATGGCGGATGTTTTCGTGGTCGGCGGCGTGGGCCTACTGCTCATAGCCCCTTGGTTGAGCGCCAAGTTTCAGACTGGCACATGATGACGGGCTTGCGACCACTGACGGGTCGTGGCCGTTACATTTCCCTGCGATCAGGGATTAGCTTTATGGCGGGCGGTTTAACGGTTTTAGCCCTTCCACCATTCTCATGGCTCATCGTTGTTCCGGTCGCCTTCTCAGCACTTTTTCTCATGCTCCGGCAGGTTTCGACAGCGCCTGCCTTCTTCATCGGCTGGGTCTTTGGAATGGGCCAGTTTGGGTTTGGAGTTTCCTGGATCGCCGAGAGCTTTTACGTCGATTCCGAACGTTTCGGTGCCCTTGCGATCCCGGCAGTCGCGGGACTGTCCGCCGGACTGGCCATTTTCCCAGCTATTGCGGCGATGTTATTTGCCACCATCATGCAGCGCCGTGCTGTCGGCGGCATTACGGCAGGTCTTCTGCTTGCAACCTGCTGGGTTGCCGCAGAATGGCTGCGTGGTCATGTCCTGACGGGGTTTCCCTGGAACCTTGCCGCTTATGCCCTTGTCGAACATGCCGCCCTGCGCCAACCCGCCGCCTGGGTCGGAAGCTATGGGCTAAGTTTTCTCACGGTCTTTATCGGGCTGTTGCCCGGTGTGTTGATTGTGGCGGCACCAAACAGACGCGTGCCTGTTCTCGTGCTCTTCGCCGCTGCGGTGATGGGCCTCTGGGGTGGCGGCGCGCTGCGTTTAGGGACGGATGTGCCTCCGACGGATAGCGCTTTGCGCATCGTCCAAGGCAATGTGCCGCAAGTCGAGAAGTGGGCACCGGGCAGCCGCGAGCGAACGCTGGAAAAATACTTGGGCTTGTCGGCGCAACCTGGACGCTTCGACCTGCTGCTGTGGCCGGAAACGGCCTTTCCCGGTTTTCTGGACGAGGATGCCTTGGCGCGTAGGCGGTTATCCACGGTTCTGCCAGACGGCAGGATCCTTTTGACAGGTGCGCCTGACCGCGTAGAGGGCGATGGGGAAACCCGATATTTCAACACGGTTCAGGCCTATGACGGCAGCGGCGAAATTCTGACGGGATATGCAAAACATCATCTTGTTCCGTTCGGGGAGTATGTGCCCCTGAGAGGCTGGCTGCCGATCGAGCGGCTGACCGAAGGTTTGGGCGATTTCACGCCAGGACCAGGGCCACGTACGCTGGCGATCCCGGGTGCGCCTCTGGTCGCGGTGGCGATCTGTTACGAGATCATTTTTCCGGGCCAGGTGGTCGATGACCTTTTTCGCCCCGACTGGATTTTCAACGCCACAAATGATGCCTGGTTCGGCACCAGCTTCGGACCCGAGCAGCACCTCGCTTCCGCGCGCATGCGCGCGGTCGAAGAAGGGCTTCCTGTAGTCCGGGCGGCCAACACCGGGATTTCCGCGATCATCGACGCCAAGGGAGAGATCATCGCGCGCCTCGAGACCGGACAAACTGGAGTCATAGATGCCAGCCTGCCGACAGCGCTTGCGCCCACACCTTACGCACGTTTCGGTGATTGGACATCGCTGGCGCTCATCTGTGCGGTCTGGGCCCTGGCCTTTGCTGTCGGATTGGCAAGTCGAGGTCCCAATTCAGAAAATTCAAGATCGGAGGAATCGTGATGCTGGTGCTCGCAGGCTTTGTCGGAGGGGCGCTCTGGGGTGGCTATCTGGCGCAACGGCGGAAAGGGAACCGCCTGGATATACTTCAATACGCGACAAGCTTCGGTATTGCTTTTGGCCTACTCGCTTTTTTCGCCTCGGTGATCCTCTTGCGCATCACGTCTTGAGATTACTTTGGCACCGGCAACGAATTGAGACGACTGTTCAACATATTACTGTATTTGCTCCTGGCGGTTTTTGCATCCGGACTGGCCATATCCGGTGTCGTCTACTTTCTTTTGCGCGCCTCCGTCCCCGACTATGACGAGGACTTCAGAGTTGCGGGTATCGAAGGCCCAGTCGATATTCTGCGAGATGCTGCGGCCATACCGCACATTTCTGCAGACTCCGCTGCGGACGCCTATTTTGCGCTTGGTTTCGTTCACGCTCAGGACAGGCTTGGCCAGTTATTGAGGGCAAGGCGGGCAGCGCAAGCCTTGTTGCCACTTGACCAGACGATCGAAGTTGAGCCTTCGACAGCCCAAGCGCTCGACGCATATGCTGCAGGTGTCAACGCGTGGCTTGGTCTGGTGTCCGAAGGCGGGCGCGGCAGAGGCTCACCCGATTTGTTGATCGCGGATCAGAGAATGATCGCAGCCTGGACACCCGTCGATAGTCTCAGACTTGCCCAAGCGTTTCTGAACGATCTTCAACCCGAGAGACGGCAGAGTGACGTGTCCGGCTTGTCAGATCTACCGATCCCGTCGGATCGACCTCTTTTGCCCGAGCTGTTTGTGACCTCGCCCGAGGTCAGCCTCGATGCTTGGGCGTTGCCTGGAGACAGAACAGCTACCGGAGCACCAATTCTCGCCGCCGATATACGTGGCCCCTTATCGCTGCCTTCTGAATGGTACCTGGCGGATATTCAACTCCCGACCGGAGCCGCGATTGGGGCTACAATGCCGGGTGTGCCCTTCATTGTCGTCGGTCGCAGCGAACGCGTCGCTTGGGCGTTCCGATCTGTGTCCCAGAAAGCCGTTAAAGAGCCAGAGAATCCCACGGCCGCGCAGGCCAGCAATTTTCTGATGATGCTTGACCGTCTGGCGCGGTCCGCCGATGTGAACGATGCTATGGACGCATGCATGAACCTGGCACCAGCGGGATTGGAGATTCTTGCGATCGACCGAGAAACCCTTGCTCGCTGGCCTGACAGGGAGGTCGAAACTCCTTTATCGTTTCGAGACGCCCGTCTGGCTGCTCTTGATGAGCGGCAGCCGATATCCTCGGTCGAGGGCGCGATTGCGGTGCAGCGCGACACGGTCAGCGCTGCCGCGCGGGTGCTTCTTCCTATAATGGCAAAAGAGCTTTGGTTCGTGGGTTCCACAGGCGCTTTCGAAGAGAACCGCGCAGATGAGCTTCGCGGCGATATTCTGGATCAACTTGCCCAATGGAATGGCGACATGGATCGCTTTTCACCGGAGCCGCTCGTGTTCTGGGCCTGGGCGCGCTCGTTGCAAAAACGGATACTTCAGGATGAATTTCCATCCGCGACGAAGGTCTGGGCCAGGCCAAATGCCGATGTCTTATTTGCGGTGCTTTCAGATCGCGGAGGGAGCGCAATCTGGTGCGACATCCGCCCGTCCACCCGCATCGAGACCTGCCAGGATCAGGTTCGTGCGGCCCTGGATGATGCCATCGGCTGGCTTGTCGACCGCTACGGACCCGATCCGTCCGCTTGGGTCTGGGGCGAAGCACACGCTTTAAATATGGGGTGGGCACCAATCCGATCGAGCGGGGTCATCAGCGATCTGCTGTCTCTCAAAGCCCCATCTTCGGGCGATCCAGACACACTGATTGCAACGCTGTTCGCTTCTGACAATGACCGCCCGTTCGCGACCAGCGCGGGCACCAATTTTCAGGCGGTCATGTCGTTTTCGGAAGAAGCCGGATCCTATTTCATCGCGCCCGCCGGTCAGTCCGGCCACCCGCTCTCACGTTTCTATGAAAACCTTTTTCTCATGTGGATGCAGGGCAAATACCTTCCGATGTCCACTGATCTGTCCTTGGCCCAAGGTGGCGCAGTGGGAACATCTCGACTTTCACCAGTGTCCGTCGATGGGCCAACAATACAAAATGACAGGAGCCGATGATCACTTACTTCCTCCTTTTCGACCCGTTTGGATATGCGATTTCGCCAGTGTTCCTTGTTTCCGTCAGCTTGGCCGCATGGGTCTACATGCGCGGCCTCGTGCGATCCGCTCGCATTCGCGGGACGGTGTCTATGTGGCGGCAAGCCCTGTTCTTCGCTGGCTTGACCTGCATTCTCGCGGCCACGAATGCGCCTCTGGCTTCGTTGGGGCACAGCCTCTTTTCGGTGCACCAAGTTGAGCACCTTCTCCTCCGCCTTGCAGGACCACTACTCATCGCGGTCTCTCAGCCGTGGCGATTATTGCAAGCCGGTTTGAACAGACGGTGGCGTCGATACCTCGGCGCTCTTGGAAAATCTATTACTTTGCGGTTCTTGGCACACCCGATAACCGCCACTGCTGCGCTCATCACGTCGCTCTTTATCTGGCAGATTCCAGTGCTTTACGGACTTGCGCAGCGCATCGCGGCGATCGAGGTGTTCGCCCATTTTGCGATGGTGCTTGCAGGGATCTGGTATTTTGGCATGCTCTTCGACCCGAGAGATCCCCCTGAGGGCGCGAGGCGCGGCGCAAGGCTGATCTCCGGTTTTGCGGTGATCGTTTCAAACATTTTTCTGGGTTCCTTAACGACACTCAAAGAGGTGAGCCTCTATGCCTCCTACCAAACGGCGGGAACCGGGTTGATCGATCCACTGTCCGACGAAACCATGGGTGGCTACACGATCTGGGTCCCGTCCTCGATGCTGATGATCGCCGCGATCATTCTGGTCATGAACGGGTGGAACGCGGCCGAGGTGCGTCGCTGGAATTCACGCTACGAATTGATGCGCGGCTTGAACGCAGCGGCGCTGGAGTTTCCGGAAACCGCCGAAGAGTTGCGTCTGAAGGTGGCAAAGCCAAATCGTGAAATGGGCCGGACACTCGCCTTGGGCGCTTTCGCCATGTTCTCGGTCGTCATGATCACGCTCGTGACGATTGTCTATGCGCTTTGAACCGTCGGCCAAGTCCCACCCATACCGGAGCCCGAAGCATGAACCAAAATGTTGAAATTCCTGCCATGAAGGCTTTCGTGACCGGGTGGCTCGCGGTTGCACTGCCTGGGGCCGCCTGGGCACACGGAGGACGCGATCTCGGGTCCAGTGAGGTCTGGACGGCCTGGGCCCCGACGCTCGCGGTCAGCGGTCCACTGGTGTTGCTAGGTGCGATCTATCTCCGCGGTGCGATCCGGCGGTCAACGGCGCGCAGGTCCATATCCACCGCGCGCCACATCGCCTTCGCAACAGGCCTCGGCGCGATATTCCTTTCGCTTCAGTCCCCCATTGACCCGATGGGCGAGCGGTTGTTCGTCGCGCATCAGGTTCAGCATCTTCTTCTGCGGATGGTAAGTCCTATGTTGATGATGCTATCGCGTCCCGCAGCAATCGTGACGGCCGGCCTTCCAAGGGCTCTTCGGACAGGTATTCTGTCGCCGATGGCGTCGAGCGGTTTCGTCGGTCGTACATATCGCAACCTGCGGCGCCCGTGGATTGCCACCGTCCTGTTTGTGTTATCGCTGTATGTCTGGCAGGTGCCGTCCACCCATAATGCCGCTATCGTCAACGACGTCATTCACTGGGCAATGCATCTAACGATGCTGGCCGCCGGGCTTCTCTTCTTCGCGGTCATATTCACCGAACGTGACCGACCGGACGAGCCATCTCACTTCCTCCGCATAGTTATCCTTTTCGTGACGATAATCTCCAACATACTTCTCGGCGCTCTCACGACCTTCAAGACCAGCGTTCTTTACGCGGCCTACGATATCGAAGGACGGCTTTTCGGCATTGCTCCGCTCGCGGACGAGACCGGGGGCGGCATCGTCCTTTGGGTTCCCGGAAGCATGATGACGATCATCGCCTTGCTGATAGTCGTCTATGACTGGAACCGTATTGAAGAGAAGCACATTAGTCGTGGCCTTGACCGAAGTGGAGTTCTACAGGAGACCTCGGGAGACGAGTCCAGGGCACGATCGGCTTCGGGCGTCAGCGTTCGAAATCGGCGCATGGGCCTTTTCCTAGCGATGGTCGTGCCGACAATAATTGCGTTGGTCGTAGGTGTTGCCTCTCTCGTGGTCGTGATTTCCTGATTGTCGTCAGAGCCCGGAGCGTCACTGCTTGTGGCTCCGGGAATGCTTCAGCGCTCGTTCGAATGCCTTCAGTGTTGTATTGCTCACGTGATGCTCAATCCCCTCCGCATCGCGTTCCGCGGTCTCCTCGTCGATTCCGAGGCTCAGGAGAAACGCTACCACGATCCTGTGACGTCTTCGACAGGCTTCCGCCAACTCCTGCCCTGCATCGGTCAGGAATACCGCGCGGTAGCGTTCCCGCCGAACCAGGCCAGCGGCCTTGAGCCGCGAGATGTTCTTGGTCACGGTCGGCGGTTTCACGCCAAGTCGCTCTGCAATCTCGACCGGTCTGGCCTCTCCGCGCGTCTCGATCAGCTCTGCGATCAACTCGACGTAATCCTCCGCCATCTCGCTTTCATGTGCCTGACGCACGGTCGCAAAGCCTTCGGCCTGCGCCTCGGGAGCCCTGTCGACAGCCTCGAATGGCTCACGCCCATGTGATTGCAGCTTTGTCATACTTGGTACTTTGCAGCGAAACAGCGGGATTGACAACGTCTTTGCTTCGGGTAGTTAAATTAGCCATGTCTAACTTTTTACCCTGGAGGCCGTGGTGATTCGAGATTTCATGGGGGTGTTACTCGCCACATTCGCTGCTGCGTTCGTGCTGTCCGGGCCTGTCTCGGCGACGCCCGCCAAGGAGGCGCCCTGGCTTCCCGAGGCGGCGGCTTACCGGTTGACGCTCTTTCTCGGAAACCTCGCGCCACTGCCTTGGGGCGACGTCGAGGCCGCCTGGTCCGAACCTTACCGGGGTTCGGAATTCTCGACCGGTGCGCTGGCGTGGCTGGAGGGCGAAAGCGGCGTCGATACTGACCCTCTTCTGGATGCCATCGCGGGCGAGGACCGGCAGATGGTCTTCGCCGAGGCAACGCGGCTGATCGCGCGCCGGATCGAAGAGGAACTTGACCGGGCCGTCGCGGCAGAAACTCCGGCGATTGTACAACAGGCCGTGCGAACCGCGCGGGGCCTCTATCGCGCGTTCGAGGACGGCATCGCCGCCGCCGATCCCGACGCTGCAAGGCGCCTCGGCCTCGCCTGGCTGGAGCTTAACAGCAGCACCGGCTCTGCCGGCGTTCTTGGCGCCGGCGCCACGCCCGCCGATCGCGACACCCAGGAAGCCGCGCGCGCGGTCATCTCCGGCTATCTCGCAAAGAATTACCTCGTTGACGATTTTGCGCCGCGTCAGACGCTAAGCTCCTTGCCGGACTCCGCCGCGGCAAGCGGCCGCGCCATCGAGGTGCCGCCCAGCCTGCCGCCCGGCTCTGACATCTTCGACCAGGATCCGCTGCCGCTGCTGGTTCTCAATTTCGAGGAACAGGGCATCGACGAGACCGATCTTCCGCTTGTTGCCTACGGTGACATGCTGTTCGACAGCGCGCAAATCTTTGGAAGCCCGGCGCGGGATCTCGGGCTCGCTTGCTCGACCTGTCACAACCGCTCGGACGTCAACCAGCGGCTCTTCATCCCCGGCGCCAGTCACCAGCCGGGGGCGATCGACGTCGACGGAGCCTTTTTCAACCCGATCTTCAATGACCGGCGTGACGACCCGCTCGACATTCCGAGCCTACGCGGTCTGCGCTTCACCGGGCCCTACGGCCGCGATGGTCGTTTCGCCTCCCTGCGCAATTTCACCCGCAACGTGATCGTCAACGAGTTCGGCGGGGATGAACCGACGCCCTTCATGATGGACGCTCTCGTCGCCTACATGCTCGAATTCGACTTCCTGCCCAACTCCATGCTGACACCGGATGGTCAACTGACCGAGGCCGCGCCCGAGGCTGCGAAACGCGGCGAAGCGATCTTCAACACCCCCTTCGCGGGGCTCGGCGACCGCTCTTGCGCCAGTTGCCACATCCCCGACGCCAACTTCCTTGACCGCCGGGCGCATGACATCGGTTCGGTCGCGCCGGCCTATGAGGGCGCCCGCGCGGGGGCGATGGATACCCCCACCCTGCTGGGCACGGCCTATACCGCGCCCTATTTCCACGACGGGTCGCTGCCGACCCTGGCCGCTGTCGTCGACTGGTTCGACGAGACGAAATCGCTGGGGCTGACCGGGGCGGAACGGGCCGACCTGACGGCCTATCTGCAGGCCGTGGGCGCGGCGGACGAGCCCTATGAGGCCTTCGACACCGAGAACACCGCCTTCCGGCTGGCGTTCTCGGAACTCACGACCTTCGCCTCGACGCTCGACACGCTGCTGCCCCGGCGGGACGCGAAGCACATCCTGCTTCTGACCGACACTGTCGCCGCGGACCTCGCGGCCGACGCCAGCACCATGTCGAACCTTGCCGCGCGGCCTGAAGTCTACATGTTGGCCGAACGTCTGGCCGAGGTTGGTGACGCCGTTCGTGCTGATGACTGGGTGGCCGCCGAAACAAGCTGGACCGCGTTCAAGTCCGAAGCCGACGCAATCGAAGAGAGGGCATTCTGATGGCAATCCATCTGAACCGCAGAACGATGTTGGCACTGGCCGGTGCGGGCGTAGTGTCGTTGGCGACACCTCTCGCCGCGCAGGACACTGCGTTGCGGCTTGCCTTCATCCCGCAGGAGAACCCGGAGAAGCTGCTTGGCGATATCGAGGCCATCACCGGCTGGCTGGCCTGTGAGATCGGCGTCCCTGTCGAAGGGTTCGTTACCATCGACCATGCAGCGGCGGTCGAGGCGCTGCGCAACGGCGACGCGGATATCTCCTTCATGGGCGCCCTGCCCTTCGTTCTGGCCGAGGCCGAGATCGGTGCCGTGCCACTTCTGTCCGAGGTCTACCGCGACGCGCCGAGTTATACGGGCCGCATTTTCGTTCGGCGCGACAGCGGCATCGACGCGCTCGCAGACCTGCGCGGACGCGACATCGCATTCGCGGATCCGATCTCGGAATCGGGCTATCTCTACCCGCTCGCCGAATTCGTGGAGGCTGGGCTGGTCGAAGGCCCCGGACAGGCAGAGGCATTCTTCGGCCGCATCTTCTTCGCGGGCGGCTACCAGCAGGCGATGCAGGCGATGGCCGAAGGCCTGGTCGATGCCGCAGGCGCCAGCCAGTATGCCGACCTGCTTCTGACACCGCAGCAACAGGCGGAGGTAACCTGGATCGCGGAAAGCGCACCGATCCCGAGCCATTTGGTGATCGCTCGCCCGGGGCTCGATGCCGCTCTGCGGGACCGTTTTGTCGACGCAATGCTGCGGCTCAACGAGCCGGAGCACCGCAACAAGCTGCGCTATCTTTATGGACCGGATGGGTACGTCAGAGCCGACGGCGCCGCCTATGACGGCGTACGCGATATGGCACGGCAATACGGGCTGTTGCGATGAGCACAGCTATCGAAATAGACGACCTGAGTTTTGCCCATACGGGCACGGACCTCCCGGCGCTGGAGCGGCTCTCGTTTCGGGTTTCGGCGGGCGAGAGCGTCGCTTTGCTCGGCCCGTCCGGGGCGGGCAAGACGACCCTGCTGGCACTGCTCGACGGCAGGCTCCAAGGCTGGAGCGGACGGGTATCGGTTCTGGGTGCGCCGCTCGATCCCGCCCGCCCGCCGCCGAGCGCGCGCCGTCCGGATACCGGTTTCGTATTTCAGGAGTTTGCGTTGGTCGAACGCTCGACGGTTCTGCGTAACGTCCTGAATGGCCGCCTGGGGCGCATGTCGCCGCTGCGGGCCCTGATGGGATCAACGACCAAACATGATCTGGAGATTGCGCGCACGGCACTTGCCGATTGCGGCATTGCCGATCTTGCCGAACGCAGGGTCGACAGCCTCAGCGGCGGGCAGCGGCAGCGCGTCGCCATCGCGCGGTGTCTGGCGCAGGAACCACGGCTTATTCTGGCCGATGAACCGGTGAGCAACCTCGACCCCGCGCGTGCAGGTGAGATCCTGGCGCTGCTGACCGGGGCGGCGCAAGCGCGCGGAGCGACGGCGCTGTTTTCGTCGCACCAGCCCGACCTGGCGCGGCGTTTCGCGCAGCGCATCATCGGCATTCGTGGCGGGCGGATCGCCTTCGATGTGCCGACCTCCGAGTTGAACGAGGATGCGACAGCGGAGCTCTATCGGGAGGTTGAGCCAATCCCCGGTATCGGCCTCAGGGCGGTGTCCTGATGGCGTTCCGCGGGTTTGGCCGCTTTACGACGAGTGGTCTGATCGCCGCCGCGATCCTGTGGTCCTTCGCCACGACCGATGTCGAGTTGTCGCGTCTCATGTCGGCCGGCCCGCGGATCGCCGATTTCCTCGGTCGCATGTTTCCGCCTGACCCGACAGTGATGGCCGAGATCAGGAAGGGCAGCGCGGAAACGCTGAGAATAGCGGTCCTCGGCTCCCTCGGCGCGGTGATCCTGTCGATCCCTCTGGCCATTCTCGCCTCCGAGACCATGGTCTCGCGCATGGTGTTCGGCCCTGTGCGCGCGCTGCTGGCCTTTATCCGGGCCGTGCCGCTGATCCTCGTGGCCATGCTTATGGTCGGCGCAGTCGGGCTCGGGCCGCTGCCCGGCATCATCGCAATCGCCTTTCATGCCACCGGGATGCTCGCAAAATTCTATGCCGAAGCAATCGACGGCGTGTCCCGCGCGCCGATCGCAGCACTGGAAAGCGCCGGCGCCGGACCGCTCGTGCGGCTCAGGCATGCGATCTGGCCGCAGATGGCCCCAGTCATCGCCCGCGACACGATCTTCCGGTTCGAACTGAACCTGCGCGAGTCACTGATCCTCGGCATCGTCGGCGCGGGTGGGATCGGCTTCTACATCCAGACCTACGTAAGATCCTTCCAGTATGATAAGGCCGCCAGCGTCACGATGGCGGTCGTCGTCATGGTCATCGCCATTGAGGCGATCAACGTCGCGCTGCGGCGCCGCTTCACCTGATCCTTAAGCGTATATGTCGATCGGTGTCCCGTCCCTGACCATGGCATAGATTTCCTCGATCTGGCGGTCAGTGACAGCGATGCAGCCTGCCGTCCAGTCGCGGACATTCATTGGGTCGGTCCCCTTGCGCGGTCCGCCGTGGATGAAAATGTCGCCACCGGGCGACTTTCCTTGAGCCTGCGCAAAAACGATGTCTGCCGCGTTGGGATATGAGATGCCAATTGACAGGTGAAAGAGGCTCTCCGGGTTGCGCCGATCAATCACGTAGGAGCCCTCCGGCGTACGGCCGTCCCCCTCGAACTGCTTGTGACCTTCGGGCGCGAAGCCTAATCCGATGGGATAGGTCCGCAAGACGTCATCCACCCCGTCCAGAACCAGAAACCGCTGTGCCTTATACATGCGTAGCCGGGTCACTTCGGGTCCGTTGTACGACCGGAACTTGCTGGCACAACCTGACAGGAAGGCGGCCAATCCGCCCATCAAAAAGGCGCGCCGTGGAAATCTGGTGTTTGTCACTGCTCTACGCCCCTTTTTGCGAGGTCTGTTGATGCCAGAGGTTACTCCACCGAAGACGTCGGATCAATGACCGTGCGCCAGTGCTCCCTTCGCCATCTGCTCGCCCACCGGTTTGCCGCCCGAAGGCCCGTCCTTGATCCGATGGCCGTTCAAAAGCCGCAGCGCATTGGTCACCACCAACAGGGATACGCCCACATCCGCAGCAATGGCGCCCCACATCGAGGCCATGCCGAACGCGGTCAGTCCGACGAACAGCGCCTTTGTTGCCAGCGATATACCGATATTCTGGTGGATAATCGTCATTGTCCGGCGAGAGTGAGCAATCAGCCACGGCACTCGAGCCAGATCGTCGGTCATCAGTGCGATATCTGCCGTTTCGATCGCCGCGTCCGATCCGACAGCCCCCATGGCAATGGCATAATGCGCGCGCGCCATGGCCGGTGCGTCGTTCACGCCGTCGCCGATCATCGCCACCATATCGTGGCTTTCCACCAGTTCCTCGATGGCCTTCACCTTGTCTTCTGGCAAGAGTTCGGCGCGCACCTCGTCAATGCCGACCTCGGCCGCCACGGCACGCGCGGTGCGTTCGTTGTCGCCTGTCAGCATCACAATCGTTTTCACTCCCTGCGCGTGCAGCCGCGCCACGATTCCCTTGGCATCGGGGCGAATGCGGTCGCGAAGCTCCAGCACGCCGATCACGCCTGTCTCTTCACCCATTGCAACGAGGGTGCTTCCTGCCCCTTCGATCCGGTCCCGCAGATCCGCCGGAATGGCATTGGCGAAACCTTTCTCTTGGGCAAACCGATCTGAGCCGAGCCAGATCGCGCGCCCGTCGGCG
>JAJFKD010000048.1 GCA_021773405.1 Porticoccus sp. | reverse complement strand
CGGACAGGGACGGCATTTTACACTAAAAAAGCTTTTTCACTAAAAAGCTCTTATACCAAAAAAAAGAAACGTCTATTCAAACTTGTATGCGGTAAGCCCACCATCATTATCTAAGACATAAAGAATGTCGCCATCTGTCACCATAGGTGCACTAACACCGCTTCCATCTACCTTGGTGCGGCCTACGAAACGGCCATCTGTCTGTGATAGTACATGTAAGTAACCCTTTGAATCGGCCACTAATACATAACCGCCCGCGACAGAAGGTCGATTAAGTGTACGATGGGATAATTGCTCATTGTTCCATAAAACTTGTCCGCTATTAGCTCGTAATGCTTTGACCTTACCATCGATATCGGCAACGTATACCTGCTGCAATCCATAGGCTAACCCGTTGGTACTACTGGCATCTTGGTACCAGATGCCACGACCTGTTCTACTAACAGCACCAGCTCTGCCCTGATAGCTCACAGCATAAACAACGTCATTAACAAGAATTGGCTGACCATCAACATCCACTATGCGCTCTAATTCAGAACGGCCCTGAGGAACAGTGACACGGTTTTCCCACATCATGTCTCCAGTCGCAGCAGAAAAAGCGTAAACCTTACCGTTAGAGAACCCCGTAACGACTGTATTACCTTTCACCAAAGGTGCGCTAGTGCCACGAAGAGTGAGCACGGGCACATCAACCTCAAACTGCCAGCGCTCATCACCCGTTTGTGAATCCAAGCCAACAATCCGGCCATCGAGTACCTGTGCAACAACAATATCACCATTGCCTGATGGCGCTGCCAAAATTTCACTTGAAAGCTGTTTACGCCAGCGTTCTGCTCCAGTTTCGGACTCTAAAGCAACCACCTCACCATCAGCACTGCCCACGAAAACAAGGTCTCCCCCTGCGCCAACACCGCCGCCAATGGACGTTTCCAAATCTAATTTCCAGGAAATTTCACCTGTAATTGCATCTACCGCAGCAACTTTACCTTCACTGTCTGCAACAAAGACCTTTCCTTCATGCAACACAGGCCGCAAACCTGAGCCCACAGACTCATAATCACCTACAGCATTCTTTGACCAAAGCTTGATCGGCTGGACTTCCTTTGCAAAATCCACCAACTCTGCTGGCTTGGCTTGTTGTTCCTTCAACTCATCTTCATCTAACCCATCAGGGTTATAATCCTTAAAAAGGCCACACCCAGACAACAAGATGACAAAGAAAGTAAGAAAAAACTTATTCATCAAGCATCTCCCTCAGAGTTATTCTGACTAGAGCTGTCTTGAACTGATTCACTCACAGGCGTTACTTGATTTAACTTAAGCTCCAAAACAGGGGCTACACGGTTATCTATGTCAGTAGCAAGTTCTAAAGCCTGTTTATATGCTTCATAGGCTGCTGTTTTATCACCTTTCATCAGGTAAAAATCGCCCCTTGCCTCCGCATATGCAGAAGACAATGTTTGCGCATCGACACCATTGAGCATGGAAAGAGCTAGATCTATATTATCTCTAGATGCTTCTACCTTGGCCAAACGAAGCTTTATTACCAGGCCTAAGCCTTCATCTGCATCATCTAGAGCCCAGCGAAGTTGTTCTGCTGCTGCATCCAGGTCATTTTTCTCTACCGCAAGCTTAGCAACAAGCAATGCTCCATAGCGGGAATATTGACTACTACTAAACTCTTCCTTTAGCTGTGTAGCTAATTCGTTAACTAAACGATGTTGTGTATCATTAGCCTTTTGGCCGGGCTCAACAATGGCCACTTCCATCATCTGCTGATAAAGCTCCGATGCAGTTTCCATTTTCTGCTGCTGATTGGCTTTCCAATTATCCCAGCCAAAATACCCACCAATACAGAGAACAACGGCAGCAATGGTAAATAGCCCATTTTCTTTCCACCACCGCTTTAAATTCTCTAGCTGTTCCTCATCACTGAGATGTTCTGCCACAGTTATTCCCCGTTTATTGATTAAAAATTTTATGATTTAAAAAGTTTGCAACTTCAACTACTGAAACTAGCTGTTGCTGCTTATCCTCACGAAGGAATTTAATAGCCACTTCACCTGAAGCTACTTCATTTTCCCCCAAAATTAGCGCAACAATGGCACCACTTTCATTCGCTTTTTTCATCTGTTTTTTTAAGTTGCCACCACCACAATGATTTTGAACTCTCAAGGTGGAACAATGTGTTCTCAATTCTTCACCCAGTTTGAGAGCTTCCGCTTGCACGTCCCCAGCAGCCACAAGGTAGACATCCACTTGCCGGGCGATACTATCAGGTACCACACCTGCTGCGTCAAGCAGCAATACCAATCGCTCCACACCCATAGCAAAACCAACAGCTGGAGTACTTCTGCCACCTAATTGTTCGACCAAGCCATCATACCGGCCACCAGCACAAACCGTGCCCTGGGCACCCAATGAACTGGTCACCCATTCAAATACGGTTTTACCATAATAATCCAAGCCGCGGACCAGCCTAGGATTCACTTCATAGGGAATACCCACTGCATCTAGCAATCCGCGAAGTTGATCAAAATGCTGGAGGGATTCATCATCCAGAAAGTCATGCAGTACTGGTGCATCATTCAATAAAGCTTGGGTATCTGCATTTTTACTATCCAGAATCCGCATAGGATTTGAACTGAGGCGACGCTGACTATCTTCATCCAACTGGTCTTTACGCTGCTCCAGGTAAGCCACCAGCGCATCTCGATAACTGCCCCTGGACTCACTGGTACCTAAGGTATTCAATTGAAGTGTGACGACATCAGTTAATCCCAGCTGCTGCCATAAACGCCAGGTCATGGAAATCAATTCAGCATCAATATCAGGCCCATTTAAACCAAAGACCTCGGCACCAATTTGATGAAACTGTCGCAGGCGGCCTTTCTGGGGGCGCTCATAGCGAAACATTGGCCCCTGATACCATAAACGCTGTATCTGATTATAGGTTAGGCCATGTTGTTCACAGGCACGAACACAACCCGCTGTGCCTTCTGGACGCAAGGTAACACTGTCACCATTGCGATCATCAAAGGTGTACATTTCCTTTTCAACGATATCAGTGACTTCACCAATAGTGCGTTTAAATAGCTCCGTCGGCTCCAAAATAGGAAACCGTATCTCACCATAACCATAACGAGATAAAAGGTCTGAAACTGTCGATTCCAGATACTGCCAACAGGGAGAGTCTTCAGGGAGTAAATCATTCATACCCCGAACGGATTGAATTTTTTTCATTAAGATTTCGCTATCAGGTTTTCTTCTTGTTCGGCTATTAATTCAGCTTTTTTTGTGGCTTTAGTTCGAATCAAGTGTTCCAACTCATCGACTAAATTTTCTTGGGGCAATTTCTGGCTTGGCTGTCCATCAATATAAATTAAGTTATTGGGTGTCCCTCCCGTTAAGCCCAGATCAACTTCTTTCGCTTCCCCTGGGCCATTCACAATACAACCAATAACGGCTACATCCATAGGTGTTGTGATATCTTCCAATCGTGTTTCCAACGAATTCATGGTTTTAATGACATCGAAATTTTGACGGGAACAGCTTGGACAGGCAATGAAATTAATCCCTTTGCTTCTCAACTTAAGACTTTTCAGCATATCCCAGCCCACTTTGACCTCTTCTACTGGGTCAGCAGCAAGGGACACTCGCAAGGTATCACCAATACCATCCATCAAAAGCAAACCAAGGCCAATGGATGACTTCACTGTGCCACCACGTAGGCCACCAGCTTCAGTAATACCTAGGTGAAGCGGATTATCTATCATCGTCGCAATTTTACGGTAGGCAGCTACTGCCATAAAAATATCAGAGGCTTTTAGGCTCAATTTAAAATTGTGGAAATTCATGCCGTCTAATATTTCCACATGACGCATAGCGGATTCCACTAATGCATCCGGTGTCGGCTCACCATACTTTTTCTGTAGATCTTTCTCTAATGAACCAGCATTAACACCTATTCGAATGGGAATATTCAAATCGCGGGCTTTATCTACTACTGCTTGAATACGCTTTTCACGGCCAATATTTCCCGGATTAATACGAAGGCAATCCACACCCAGGTCTGCAACCCTCAGTGCAATACGGTAATCAAAATGGATATCGGCCACTAATGGCACATCGACCCGCTTGCGTATGGCCCCAAAAGCTTCCGCAGCATCCATAGAGGGTACAGATACCCTGACAATGTCTGCCCCAGCACTGACAATACGATTTATTTGATCAACAGTGGCTGCGACATCTGTTGTCTCAGTATTTGTCATACTCTGTATCGAAATAGGTGCATCACCACCCACCGGGACATCGCCGACCATAATTTGCCGAGATTTTCTTCTTTGAATTGGTGACTCTGAATGCATTGACCTAATTACCCTTTCTCTTTATCACCAATTTTTAATTTAGCGGTATTATCATTTCCGATTGTAGGAATCTCTACCCTTTTCCCATTGAGGGTTAACTCAACTCCTGGCGCATAACCAAGAATGACATCAAATGGAGCCATGCCTTTCACTTCACCCTTGTAACCAGAGGTTTTTAAATCGGCCAGCAAAATATCACCCTTGGCATCTAAAATCTCAATCCAGCTTTGTTGCGTCACCTTTATCTGGAGCACATTTGCATCAGCAGCTATTGAAACAGTCGCCATGGGTTTATCAGCTATTTGAGCTGCAGTCACTTCTGGCCCATGCCCCACATCTCTATTTTCTAACTGAGTTAAACCTTTATCGCTTTCTATGGTATTTCCTGCAACCCTCTCTGAAGAGCCTTCAATCGTACCTTCTTGATGGGAAACTAACGTGCTAGCTTCTGGCATATCCTGTATCGCAGATTCAGCACCATTAACCAAGCCCTTATTGTTAGCGGACGGCAAGTTAGTTACATCATTAGATAATGACGTAGAGTTTCCGTCCATATCTGTTGGTAATGGTTGATCATCAGAACCTAAAAAAAACATCCCAACAACAATAACCAGAACGATAGCCAGAACAATTGGAATGATAAATTTCCATCCCTTAACCCTACGGCCATAGGCCCTACCACCAACTTGATCTTGAAGGCGAACTATCGGTTCCTTCTTATTATCAAGCCCCAACTCATTCACTCGAACATCAAAACTAGATAAAGCCTCTGTATCTGAAATACCAAGGATTGAGCAGTAGCGTTTGATATATCCCTTTACGTAGAGTGGTGATGGCAAAAGGTCATACTCATCATGTTCAAGTGCACTAAATGTTCGATGAGTTATACCCAGATGCATCATCACTTCTTCCGCGGCCAAGCCTTTTTCCTTTCTGGCTCGACAAAGAATTTCTCCCGGACTTAACAGGTTCAAATGTGCTGATTCAGAATCGTTATTACTGAGTTTTTCGCTCATTTCTTAGCCAGCTTTGATATTCCTTATTTTCTTCGGAATCTGGAAATAAGTTTTTTAACGCCATGCCTTGGCTTGCTTCTGCATCTCGATTTCCTAAATGACGCTCTAACCTAACACCCAACCATAACCCTTTTGCACTGGCATTTGATTTAGTCGAATTAAATTTATCTAGTAGCGCTTTGGCTCTTGGGTAATCGCCGTTCCCATAAGACAATTCCGCAAGTTCCAAATAGGCAGCTGACATACTCGGACTTAGTATTGCTGCTTTTGTAAAGGCGTCCTCAGCTTCTTTATTCTTATTCAGCCTTAAAGCAGTAATACCCACCTTATAAAACAATTCAGCTCGTTTTGGATAACCCAAATCCTCAGAACCAATAACAAATTGTTGATAGGCTTCTTCCGTACGATTTAGACGAAGCAGGAATAAACCATAGTTGTTTCTACCTCGGGTAAAATTTGGGTTAAAGCTTAAGGCTTTTTTATAGTGTGATTCTGCCGCTTCCAATTCATTTTCTCGTTGATATAACAATGCCCACACATCATGTAGCTCTGGAGAACGCTCATTAGCATCCATAGCCTTATTTAAATGCTCTCTTGCCCGTTCGTGGTTGCCCTGCCCCATGTAACCCAATGCTAATTGCAAACGGTTTTCCACCACCTTTTCTGGATCTACTTTCTGATTACTTCCTATAGAAGAAGTCGTTGTGGTTGTACACCCCACCAAAAAAAGCACAGAAATAAAACCACTGAGCAGTAAAAGCTTTGTCGAATATCTTATGTTAGGTCGTCCTACTTTATTCATGCTTACTGTCCATTAACAAATTTTACAGGCCGTTCCTGGTTCTTATTTTCGTTCTGGCGTTCGTAGCGTTCACTCCGGCGAGTTTTATCGTTTACTGTACCTGCTAACTGGCCACAAGCTGCCGCAATATCATCACCTCGAGTGGTTCTTACTGTCACAGTATGACCCGCTCGATGGAGTATATCTCTGAATCTGTTCAAGGCGGTATTCGTTACCCGTTTATAATCAGACTGATCAAAAGGATTAAAAGGAATCAAATTAATTTTACAGGGTATATCACTCAGCAATACTGCTAGCTCTCGGGCATGCTCATCGCGATCATTCACCTTATCAATTAACGTATATTCAACTGTAATTTTACGGCGAACATCTGGCATCTTATCAAGGTAGCGTCGAGCCGAAGCAAGTAATGTAGCTATGGGGTATTTTTTATTGATAGGGACAAGTTCATTCCGCAATTCATCATTAGGTGCATGTAATGAAATAGCCAATGACACATCACTGACATCGGCAAGTTGATCTAGCATGGGGACTACACCAGAGGTGCTCAGAGTCACTCGACGCTTTGATAAACCATAGGCGTTATCGTTTAACATCAGCCCCATGGCATCAACCACATTATCAAAATTTAGGAGAGGCTCCCCCATCCCCATCATGACAACGTTACTAACAACTCTATTTGCTTTTGCTCCTAATGAGTCAAATGCCTTTGCTGCGATCCACAGCTGACCAATAATTTCAGCTGCTGTTAAATCACGATTAAACCCCTGTTTTCCCGTAGCACAAAAACTGCAATCTAATGAGCACCCTATCTGAGAGGATATGCACAAGGTACCCCGGTCTTTTTCCGGGATAAAAACAGTTTCAATACAATTACCATCGCTGACCCGAATGAGCCACTTGCTGGTTCCATCAGCAGAATCATGGTAACTCACCACTTCAGGTGCTTTAATTTCTGCAACTGCTTTCAGTTTTTCACGAAGCCCTTTTGAAAGGTTCGTCATCTGCTCAAAGTCATCCACACCCATTTGGTGAATCCACTTTAAAACCTGGGTCGCACGAAAAGGTTTTTCACCGATATCGGCAAAAAATTGGGTAAGCTTTTCAGTAGAAAGCCCCAGAAGATTTATTTTACTCTCCTGAGGCTCTACTGATGCAGTTATTTCAGTACATACTGCGGTCATATATTATCCCGCATGGCAAACTTGATATTTGCACTTTTAGTACTTACAAACTGTATATTGAAAAAACTCTCATACATAAACAATTATCGTGCACAAATTTCATCGTCATTAAAGAAATAAGCAACTTCACGCTCTGCTGAAGCTGGTGAGTCAGAACCGTGAACAGCATTAGCATCAATTGATTCAGCGAAATCAGCACGAATCGTTCCTGCATCTGCTTCTTTGGGGTTAGTCGCCCCCATTAAGTCACGGTTTTTAGCAATAGCGCCTTCACCCTCAAGAACCTGTACTACAACAGGGCCAGATGTCATAAAGCCTACCAAATCAGCATAAAATGGACGTTCTTTATGCTCAGCGTAGAAGCCGCCCGCTTTGTCATCTGAAAGTTGAAGCATTTTAGACGCTACAATTTTCAAGCCCGCACTTTCAAAACGCTCATAAATTTTTCCAATAACATTCTTAGCAACTGCATCGGGCTTAATAATAGAAAGGGTACGTTCAATAGCCATTAATAGGTGTCTCCGGCAAGAAGTAGTTATACATGGTAGCAGTGCCGCCCTACGGCCCAATCTACCTTACAAAAAGAGGTGCAGATTTTACTCTTGAATACCAAGAGCTACAAGGAACTAGGGGGTTTTAGAAAGAAAACAAGGGGTTTATAGGCTGAGAATGGCCTAACTAACTAAGCAGCGAGTAGTTTTGTAAAATGATCGCAGGGAACAGGCATACTGAAATGTGCCCCTTGATAAGAATGGCAACCAAGTTCTTTCAAAATAGTGAGTGCTTCTCGGTCTTCTACACCTTCAGCTGTTACTTTAAGGCCATATTGTTTGGAAACAGCCATGATCGCCTCTACAACTCCCCTACTCTCAGGGTCTCGATGTATATTTCGGATAAACTCACGGTCAATTTTAAGTTGATCAAACGGCAGTCTCTTCAGATAAATCATAGACGAGTAACCAATACCAAAATCATCAATGGAGAACATGGCGCCCAGTGATTTGATCGCCTCCATTTTCTCTATCGCTTCATCAACATCGTCAATAACAAGATTTTCTGTTACTTCAAAATTGAGATATTTGGGGTCAATGTTATAACTGCTCATACTATGCTGAACAATTTCTAGCAGCTGCGGGTCTCTGAACTGACGAGGGCTAATATTGATACTAAGGCGCATATGGTCTTGCCAAATGCCTTTATCGAGAAATGTTCGCACGTATTCACATGCCGTACGAATGACCCAACGACCTACATCAACAATTAAACCTGACGATTCCAATACAGGGATAAACTCTGATGGCATATTCGTCACTTTCTCAGAACTCATCCAACGGAGTAGCACTTCTCCACCGAGCATTTCACCCGATTGCACACAAATTTGAGGCTGTACATAAAGTGCAAACTCGTGATTATCAAGCGCTTTCCTCAAACGGGTATTCATACCGATCTGGCGTTGCGCCTTTTCAGTAATACAAGGGTCAAAAAATGCAATGCTATTTCGGCCTTTTCTCTTAGCTTCATACATTGCTGTATCAGCATATTGCAACACATGCTCAGCAGTGACATTAGAATCAGTCACCAAAGAAATACCGATACTAGCCGTTAAAATAATTTCATGGCCATCCTGAAAGATTGGTGTGGCGACAATCTCTCCTACTTTTTCTGCAACAGCCTGTGCATCCCAAGCAGCTTGGGAGATACTGTCAGACAGCTCCGGGATAAACAGAACAAATTCATCACCACTCATCCGAGCCAGCATATTTTCTCCAGTCACCAATGAGGTCACTGCTCGCCCTATTTTCTTTATAACCTGATCACCAACAGTATGGCCCCAAGAATCATTAATATCTTTAAAGTGATCTAGGTCCAGCATCATTACAGCACCACAAACCTGCTGATTTTTATGACCTTCAAGGAAAGAAGAAATAGTTTGTGACAGCATTTGACGATTAGGTAAATTTGTCAGCCCATCAAAATAATGATCACGGCTAGCCTTATCCCAAGGCTTAATACTCTCAGTGTCTGCCTCTAACTCTTGCAATACTCCACTTTCAGACTGGGCCATAAAATCAGATGAAATACCTGGCTTTATCGCATTAGCCAGTTCTGAACCAGGCACCGGATTTGTAAAAGAATGGAAATCTTTAAGCTTAGGTTCAGGTTTTTGGGCCACTACTTTTTCTGACCCAGGCTTGGAATTACGCTCTATGGGCTCGAAACCATCTTGTTCTTGCCTATAGTTTCCAAGCTCAGGATCTGCCGCCTTATCTGAGGCTCCAACAAATGGTGTATCTGTAAAAGATGGTACTGAATCTGCAGAATAACTTTTGGGGAATATTGATGGCAACTTGTCTGTCGATAATGAAGGATTACTTGGGACTGGTGGTACAAAATTGGTAGATTGTGACGATAACTTTTCTTCTGGGGATTGCAGGGAATCTACTTGCTGAGAATCTAGCTGATGTGAACTTATAGGTTGTGATGCTACCTGCTGATGATTCAACATCACCACAAGCTCTTTATCATCTTCTGTCACATAAACAATATTGACAGTAACATCACATGAACCATCTTCCAAAGGACATTGCCACTGGATTTCTTTTTCTCGATTCTTAGTTGCTTTCTTTAACTGAAGTTTAAGATCTACCAGAGCAGACGACTCCTCACCGGTAATATTATCCAGCGAAGCACCCACCATCTGGTCAAGCCTACAGCCTAAAAGCTCAAGGGCATGTTTATTAGCGTCGACACAGACGCCGTAAGCAAAGAAAAGTGTGCCGTAGGGGACCGATTCAACCAGTACTTTATAAAGCTCTTCTTTAGAGCTCATTAACACCCCTTAATCCATTATTGTCGTTCTGCTGACATTCTAATCGAGTTCTTCAATCCATGCCATCTGGATTGCTTCAAGAATTTTTTCTCCACAGCGATTAGGATCATCATCAAATTCTTCAAGATCCATTACCCAATTGCGCAAATCTACAAAATTGACGTAATGAGGATCCACATCTCTATGAATTTCAGATAATTCTATGGCTATATCCAAAACATCAGTCCACTGTAATGACACGACTTTATCCCCTAATGTTTTTCAGAAACCATATTAATCGTATATTTGGGTATTTCTACCACCAAGTCTTCATTTTTAATAATGGCCTGACAACTCAGCCTGGAATCTGGATCCACCCCCCAGGCTTTATCCAAAAAGTCTTCTTCCAATTCATCGGCTTCATCTAAAGAATCAAACCCTTCTCGAATATAAACATGGCAAGTTGTACAGGCACAGGACATCTCACAGGCATGCTCAATATCAATATCATTGGCCAATGCCACCTCGCAAATGCTTTGCCCTGGCTCAACATCAATAGCCGCACCCTCAGGGCAAAAATCATCATTGGGAAGAAAAATCAGTTTGGGCATATCACACGTCCTTTTCCACGTCATCCAAACTGTGGCCCGCCAATGCTTTTCGAATACTGGCATTCATTCTTCTAGCTGCAAATTCCTCACTGGTCTTGGATACCATTTCAATATGGCGAGCAATCTCTCTATGGTTTTCACTCTGGCGAATTTTGTCCAAGTCTTTAAGAGCCACTTCCAAGCAGTGGTATTCGTCATCATTAAGTAATTGACGACCATCTTCATTCAACGCTGCCAGTAAATCTTCATACATTCGGTCTGCATCAACCTGTTGTTCACGTAGGGCTCTTAACTGCATATCTTCACGTGCATGAGTGTATGACTCTTTCAACATTCGTGTGACGTCGTCATCATTGAGCCCATAGGAAGGTTTTACTTCAATATGGGCCTCGATACCACTGGTTAATTCTTTAGCTGATACATTCAACAAACCATCGGCATCTACTTGGAAACTCACACGAATTTTAGCAGCGCCCGCCACCATTGCAGGAATACCCCGCAACTCAAAACGAGCCAAGGATCTGCAATCCGAAATCAACTCTCGTTCACCCTGTAACACATGGATAGACATGGCCGTTTGCCCATCTTTAAACGTAGTGAAATCTTGAGCTTTAGCAACAGGAATTGTGGTGTTTCGGTGAATGATTTTTTCCATCAAGCCACCCATGGTTTCAATACCCAATGACAGTGGAATCACATCCAGCAGTAGCATTTCATCGCCAGGTTTATTCCCGACAAGAACATCTGCCTGTATTGCAGCACCAATGGCAACTACTCTGTCAGGGTCAATGTTTACCAGAGGGTCTTGCCCAAAAGCTTCAGCTACTTTCCCCCTAACTCGAGGAGTTCTGGTTGAGCCTCCAACCATCACCACACTGGCCACATCATTAGGGTTAAGCCCTGCATCACGCAAAGCCCGCTTACAAGACCTTAATGTTTTATCAATGAGAGGATCAATCAGTGCGTCTAGCTGGTCTCTACCCAACACACCTGACCAACCTGCGACGCTGATATTTACTTGAGTCTGTTCTGATAGCACTTCTTTTGCCTTACGCGCTTCCATCAGTAATTGACGCTGTTCTGATGGCCCTAGATCCTCGCCTAAACCAGCCTGCTCGGCAATCCATTGTGCCAAGGCACGATCAAAGTCATCACCACCCAAGGCTGAATCACCACCTGTTGAGAGTACTTCAAAAACACCATGGGATAATCTCAATATGGAAATATCAAAAGTACCGCCGCCTAAATCATAAACAGCAATGACACCTTCACCACCCTGATCTAAGCCATAAGCGACAGCTGCAGCCGTTGGTTCATTCAATAAACGTAATACCTTAACACCAGCCAATGTCGCAGCATCTTTTGTGGCCTGACGTTGCGCCTCATCAAAATAAGCTGGTACTGTAATGACTGCGCCATCTAATGCTCCGTCTAATGCAAGCTCCGCTCGCTCAACAAGTACCCGAAGTATTTCTGCAGAAGCCGCGACAGGACTAATATTGCCAGCCACTGTTTTAAAATTGGGCATACCCTTACTGCTGGAACCGTCAGCATCCCTGGCAACTATTTCATAGGGTAACTGGCTACCTAACGTCTTAATATCTTCAACCCCTCGCCCCATGAAACGCTTAACAGAAATCAAAGTATTCAAAGGGTCACTAGAAGACTGTGCATACGCAGATCGGCCAACGGTGACTTCACCTGCGGTGCCATAATGTACAACTGAAGGTAATAGATGCTGTTGTTCATTATCTAACAGGGTTTCAGGAGTACCACTTCTAACCGTAGCTACCAAAGAATTGGTAGTACCGAGGTCAATACCTACAGCACGTCGGCGTTGATGGGGTTCCGGGGACTGACCGGGTTCAGAAATTTGTAACAAGACCACAATGCATTACCACTTATTAGTCATTGAGTTATTAACCACCAAATCACTTTTCATAGAAAGTTACTTGTCATGGCATTATCAGTCATCCAATTCATGCTCACGCTGCTCTACCTCGACCAGTAATTTACTAAAAAACTGCATCTTAGCAACCGTTTCCAATGCGTCCTGAAACAGGGAGTGACTATATTGTTGATCAAACACTTTTTGCAATGCTGAATATTCTGATTCAGCTTCTTCCGCGACCTCTTCTAATAGACTAAAAGCATCACCCGCCTGGGAAGCATCGGCCAACTTTTCTCGTAATTCTATTTGCTGCATTAAAAAAAGAGGATCTCGGGTAATCCGTGCATCACCCTGACCTTCTATATTTTTCAGGCTGAGTAGATATTGAGCCCTAAGCAAAGGAGATTTAAGTTCAGAAAATGCCTGGTTTATTACCGCAGCATACTGCACAGCTAGTCGCTGTTCCTGAGCAGGCTTATTCGCATAACGGTCTGGATGGAATTCCCGCTGCATATCCCGATAGCGTTCCGACAACAGACTAAGGTCTACCTGATAACTAACAGGCAAACCAAACATTTCAAAATAATTACTGGTAAAATCCACGGTCAGAGAACCTGGTTACAACGGATATGGTCGATCTACGCCACATCCTAATCAGACATGAAAGCTTTCGCCACAACCACATTCATCTTTTACATTAGGGTTGTTGAACTGAAAGCCTTCATTCAAACCTTCTTTGACAAAATCCAGCTCAGTACCATCCAGAAAAGAAAGGCTCTTAGGATCAATAATTAATTTTGCATCACCACTGGTAAAAACTTGATCTTCGGGGGCTAATTCATCGACAAATTCAAGAACATAGGACAAACCGGAACAGCCGGTAGTTTTCACTCCCAGTCTTATACCAAGGCCATGCCCCCTGTGGGCCAAATGTTTGACCACATGCTCTTCAGCAGCGTGTGTCATTGTTATTGCCATTATTCAGAGCCTTCTTTTTTTCACTTCTAAATCTACTAATTTAATCAACTGAGTATCTAATGGATACACTTACTCGCTGTCTTCACCGCGCTTATGGCGCACATCTTTAACCGCTGCTTTGATGGCATCTTCAGCCAAAACAGAGCAGTGAATTTTAACTGGAGGTAACGCTAATTCTTCTGCAATCTCGGTATTTTTGATTTCCGATGCTTGGTCTAAACTCTTACCTTTCACCCACTCAGTCAACAATGAGCTGGAAGCAATCGCCGAACCACAACCGTAGGTCTTAAACTTTGCATCTTCAATAATACCGTTATCATCTACTTGTATTTGTAGACGCATAACATCGCCACAGGCAGGCGCACCCACCATTCCTGTACCCACATTGTTGGATTTGTCATCTAGTTTCCCAACATTGCGGGGATTGTCATAGTGATCAAGCACTTTGTCACTGTAAGCCATAATTCAAATCCTCTTTATCTATACCCTTTAGACAACGCTATTGGGTTAGTGTGCGGCCCATTCGACCTGACTTAGGTCAACGCCGTCTTTGTACATATCCCACAACGGAGATAAGGCTCTTAACTTTTCTACGGCATCACGTATTTTTTCAATGGCGAAATCTATCTCTTCTTCCGTTGTAAACCGACCGATAGAGAAACGAATAGAACTGTGAGCCTGCTCATCATCCAAACCTAGAGCTCGCAACACATAAGAAGGCTCAAGGCTTGCTGAAGTACAAGCAGAACCCGAAGAAACTGCCAGATCTTTCAATGCCATAATTAAAGATTCACCTTCAACATAGGCAAAACTAATGTTGAGATTGCCCGCTACTCGCTGGGTTAATGAACCATTAACCTGAACTTCTTCCATATCCGCCAAGCCATTCCACAACCGATTTCTCAGTGCCAAAATACGCTTGTTCTCTTCTACCATTTCTTCTTGTGCGACACGGAAGGCTTCTCCCATACCCACAATTTGATGTGTTGCTAATGTGCCCGAGCGCATACCACGCTCGTGACCACCACCATGCATTTGTGCTTCGATTCGAACCCTAGGCTTACGTCGTACATAAAGTGCGCCTATACCCTTGGGTCCATAAATTTTGTGTGCAGAAAGTGACATCATATCTACTTTCATTGCATCCATATCAATAGGAATTTTTCCTGCACTTTGGGCTGCATCCACATGGAAAAACACTTTGTTGTCCCTACAAATTTCTCCAATAGCAGCAATATCATTGATCGTGCCGATTTCATTATTTACATGCATAAGAGAAACAACTGTTGTGTCTTCCCTAATAGCCTCTGCAACAGCCTCTGGCTGGATAATCCCATCTGAATCTGGGTCCAGGTACGTCACTTCGAAACCTTCACGCTCTAACTGACGGCAGGTATCAAGCACCGCTTTATGCTCAATTTTAGAGGTAATAACATGTTTGCCTTTTTTCTGATTAAAGTGTGCACAGCCTTTAATCGCTAAATTATTTGCCTCTGTCGCACCGGAGGTCCAAACAATTTCACGTGGGTCAGCATTAAGCAATCCGGCAATCTGTCCTCGAGCTTCTTCAACAGCTGCTTCTGCCTGCCATCCATAGGCATGGGAGCGTGATGCAGGATTACCAAAATTACCATCATTGGTAAGACAATCTGCCATTTTTTCTGCCACACGGGGGTCAACCGGTGTTGTTGCAGAATAATCAAAATAAATCGGCAGCTTCATTCATTGACTCCTAACATTGACGTTCAACATTTATACCTATCAATCTTTATTCACAACGGGCGCTCAAATCTACTTGCTCACCCTGCTGCAATGACACCAGTTGCACTTCATGTTGATGAACAAGGCTATCCAATGTAATACCACTCAGAAAACGATGTATTTGGCGACTCAGATCATCCCAAAGGTGATGAGTGAGGCAAATATCGCCGTTATGACAGTTACCCTTACCATTACAACTAGTCGCATCGATGCATTCATTCACAGCATCAATAATTTCGGCAACATTGATATCATCGCTACAACGTGACAGACGGTACCCTCCACCGGGCCCTCTTACACTACTAACTAATTCCTGTTGGCGCAGCTTGGCAAATAGTTGCTCAAGATAGGAAAGTGAGATTTCCTGACGTTCAGATATATCAGCCAGACTAATCGGACCTTTATCACCATGGATAGCTAGGTCTAACATTGCTGTAACTGCATACCGACCTCTTGTTGTCAGCCGCATTGTGATTCCCTCATCATTACTCTAGTAGAAATAATATGAGTAATAATTATGCAAAAACCTACTTTTTTAGTCAAGTAAATAACCTACTTTTTTAGTTGGTTATTTACTTGGTATTAAAAAATACTCTACTCTTTTGATTCTATTACCTTTTTCATTCTATAAGCAGCATTCTGTATGGCTGTTAAAACACCTCTTAAGATTGATAATTCCATCTCATCTAGACGAATTCGCCCATACAATCTGCGCAATCGTGTCATTGTCTGTCTGGGGTTATCTCTATCGTGAAAACCGATATCGACTAATGCCTGTTCTAAATGCTTGTAGTACATCTCCAAATCCTGGGCTTTGGCCGGTGGCTGATCCCACTCATCGAAAGAAGGCAACACACCTTCTGCATCAGCAAGCGAAGCCATTCGCACCTCGTAGCACAACACTTGTACAGCTGCGGCAAGGTTTAACGAGCTGTAATCAGGATTTGAGGGAATATGCACATGATAGGTACACTTATGCAGCTCTTCATTGGTTAAGCCTCTATCTTCACGGCCAAAAATAATCGCGACATCGTGTTCGGCTGCTTCTTGCCATACCCTTGTTCCACACTCCCTGGGGTTCACTAACGGCCAAGGAATTCGGCGTTCTCGGGCACTTGTCCCAACCACAAGCCCACAACCTGCAATGGCCTCATCCAAACTTTCAACAACAACAGCATTGTCCAATACGTCCAATGCGCTAGCCGCCCGCCATACAGCTCTATCAGCAGGATATTCTTTAGGAGCGACTAAGTAGAGTCGTGATAAGCCCATATTCTTTAATGCACGGGCTGCTCCACCGATGTTCCCCGGGTGGCTGGTATTAACAAGCACAATACGTACTTTATCGAAATTACTCATGAACAACGTTCCAATAGCGCTATGGCTAAACTGAAGTGTTACAGGTCTTTAACTCTTAATTTAAAGCAACTGCAGTATTATATGGACTAAAAAATTTCGCGAATTCTATCAGGAAGGCCTGCTGAAATCATGGTCTTTACCATCTGATAACTAACATACACCAAGATGCTCTGGTACAATCCCGCGCTTCTCAACATTCGTTCTCAACCCCCGTTTTCAACACTGGAATCTATGACAATGGAACCAATGGTCAATATCGCCCTTCGCGCTGCCCGAAAAGCGGGTGAAATGATTGCCCGAGCTACCGAACGATCCGATCTGATTAGAATTGATGAAAAGGGTCGTAATGACTTTGTTACGGATATCGATCACGCTGCTGAAAAAGAGGTGATCTATCACCTCCGCAAAGCTTTTCCTGAACATACCATTATTGGCGAAGAGTCTGGCCTCTTGGAAGGCGATGACAATGATTACCAATGGATTATAGATCCCTTAGACGGTACCACTAATTTCATCCATGGAATCCCACACTTTGCTGTTTCCATTGGTTGTCGCTATAAAGGCAAGCTTGAACACGCCGTTGTTTTCGATCCTATGCGCCTTGAAGAATTTACAGCAAGTCGTGGCCGCGGAGCATTCCTTAACGGCAATAGAATAAGAGTCTCTGGGCGTAAAAGTCTTGCAGGCGCTGTCGTAGCAACAGGAATTCCCTTCAACAGCCCTTCTATTGACCACATGGAACCTTATTTATCCTGCCTGACTGACTTAGCAAAGGAATCTTCTGGCATTCGTAGACTTGGCGTAGCGTCACTAGATTTAGCTTATCTAGCCGCAGGTCGTTTTGATGCATTTTGGGAAATGAATTTAAAACCCTGGGATATTGCCGCTGGTGTTTTACTGGTCAAAGAGGCTGGCGGTCTGGTCAGTGATTTCAAAGGTGGTGATGGCTATATGGAAAGTGGCAATATTGTCTGTGCATCACCAAAATTATTTAAACCTACACTGAAAGTGGTTCAAAAACATTTGGGCTATATAGAAAAGTAACAACCGCAAATTATTTATATAAATTAGATTAATAAAAAAGGTGCTTACGAAGTAAGCACCTTTTTTATCAGAGTTTCTTTTTAAACTATTTATCTAGACAATCATGTTCAAAAATTAACCTATATAACAATTTTTCTAAATAAAAGTTTAGTTAATCTTCTTCAAATAAAATATGTCCATCTAATCCCTGCTTTTTAAGAATATCACGCAATCGACGTAGGGCCTCAACTTGAATTTGGCGTACACGCTCCCTAGTCAAACCAATTTCTTTTCCCACATCTTCCAATGTTGAAATATCATAGCCTCTCAAACCAAAGCGACGTGAAATAACCTCTCTCTGCTTGTCTGATAGCTCTGACAAGCAAGCTTCTACAGATTTTGTTAGATCATCATCTTCTGCCAATTCTCCTGGGTCATTTGGGTGCTCATCTGCTAATGATTCAACCAAAGTATGATCGCCATCTTTACCCATAGGCACATCAACAGAACTGACACGTTCATTTAAACGCAACATTCTGGATACATCAGACACCGACTTATCCATAGACGCTGCAATTTCCTCAGCGGTAGGGTCGTGCTCAAGCTCTTGGGCCAGCTTGCGGGAAGCTTTGAGGTAAACATTTAATTCTTTAACTACATGGATAGGCAAACGAATGGTGCGAGTCTGATTCATCAGGGCCCGTTCTGCGGACTGCCGAATCCACCAGGTGGCATAAGTAGAAAAACGATAGCCAAGCTCAGGGTCAAATTTTTCTACCGCACGCATTAAACCAAGATTTCCTTCTTCGATAATGTCCAGAAGTGATAATCCTCGATTGACATAACGGCGAGCAATTTTTACCACCAAACGAAGATTACTCTCTATCATTTTTTTGCGGGCCGACTCATCGCCCTTGGCAATCAAGCGAGCGTAATGCACCTCCTCTTCTGCTGTTAGCAAAGGAGCATAACCAATTTCTTTTAGGTAAAGAGTTGCAGCATCTAATACTTTTTCTTCTTTGCTTTCTGCAATATGTTTTTCTTCACCCTTTTTGTGGAAATCAATATCATCTACCACAGCAAATATTCCATTTTGATTTATGGTATTTCAATCCTTCAATCTATAGTGATAACAACTTTTTTTACAGAACTAACACCGTGTTATTACAAAAATAGCATCGAGAATTACCCATACTGACTACTACATTACAGCTACTAGCCATCTGCTTATTAAGACACGTAATTAACGTATTAGCTTCATAGCCTTGCACTGTAATTATTAACACATTCAAAGTTACCACCAAACCATAACATATAAAACTATTATCACAGATTAGTTTGTCTGCGCAGTCAACTACTTATCTATTATTTATAAGTTTTTAGTTCAAAGATTCTTTAAGAAAAACATTAAATATTTAACGTTTTGGGAGGTAACGCATAGGATCAACAGGTTTTCCATCCCGCCGTATTTCAAAATACAGCCGCCTTTTATTTGAAGGATCACCACCTACGTCAGAGATTTTTTGTCCACCTTTTACCAACTGACCTTCTTTAACAAAAATCTTTCTATTATGTGCATAGGCACTGAGAAAAACACCGCTGTGTTTAATAATAATGAGCTTTCCGTAACCACGTAACCCACTTCCTGAATAAACAACAACCCCTGATCCAGCGGCAACTACAGGAGCACCAGAAAAACTCTGAATATCTATCCCTTTAAACAATGTGGAGCTGTTAAAACGTTTCGTAACATTTCCCTGAACAGGCCACTGCCATTGCCAGTTTTTGGGTAATACTGGTGCAGGCTTCTTTTTTTGCTGTGATGTTTTCTTATTAGGCTTTTTTTGGCTTTGGGCTGGAGATGTACTAGATTTTTTCTTCGATGCTGGCTTTTTCACATATTTTGGCACCCGGGTAGTATCCAGGGTTAAACGCTGCCCACGGTAAATTGTATAAGGTCGTGACAACCCATTTGCTCTGGCAAGCTTTGATAGATCCTTTTCATAGCGCCAGGCGATAGAAAATAATGTTTCACCCTGGGAAACCAAGTGTTCGTTGATCTTTTCACTAGGAGGTGCTGGACGATTGTAAACTGGTGCTGGTGGAGGAGTATGACATCCCGCAAGAAATGCAATAGAGATCCCGGCAATTAACATCCACCATCTGAAGGGAATCACAACAGTTAATCGGTGAAGCAAGCCAAACTTCCTTTCTTTTAATATTTAAGAAACAAATGTTTAAAACACAAAAACTACTAGCTAGCCTAGTAAGCACATTAGAGCTTATTCAGCGTTTTATCTTTACTACTCTGTTTATGCAAACTGCCTATATACTCTAAACCTAGAACAATACATAACCCTGCTAGCATGCAGCCCACAGCAGCCAATGTCTTAGGATCTAAACCTGTTACTTCACCAAATTGGACAGGCATCAGCAAATTATGGGTCA
>JAJFKD010000047.1 GCA_021773405.1 Porticoccus sp. | reverse complement strand
GCTTCTTACTCAAGAACTGGTTGCAAAACAATCTTATAAAGCCGCAGCTTCTGTTGCTCGAATGGCTTTTGGTGCTAGGCCTAGTTTGAAATGGGGGCTTTACGCCTTATGGATGAGTATAAAATCATCGTTTTCGAAGTGATAATATTAGAACTGATCTGATTTGTGGCTGTCATTAAAAGGATTTAATTAGTTTAGCCTATTCTGAGGCTACAATAGTTGTATGTGCGACAAAGTAGCTCAACAGTCTAATGCCATCAATGCCTCAAAGGTTTGGGGTGTGGGCACCTTTGTTTTTTTCGGACTAATGGCTTCTTTTGGCTGGGCGGAGTCGGAGCAAGCTACTCAAGAATCAAGCAACATAATGCTTATCCAGTATGTAGAGGCTAATAAATGGAATGAGTATAGGGACGTAAGGTTAAAAAAGAAAAAGTCACCATCAGCTGCTGATAGTGATTCACCGATTAAAGATGCATCAGCACCACCTCAAACATCTCCTGATGAAATTATTACAAAAAAGAAAGACAGGGTTAAACAAGCTCATCCTGCCCAAAAGAATTCAGATTACAGCACTTTCCCTGATCATAGCGCATTAGTTGATTGCCCTTCTGAGAAAACTACAGGGAACAACAGGGGGAACTGGTTTCTATGTAGGCTGGGTATTGCTAAGGAACCTTTCCTGAGTCCCTATGGAATTGATATGCCCATGTCATTTATGACGCCAGTATCTAGTAATTTTTCCCCAAGTAAACCAGCTAGAATTCGTGTTTTTCTTCATCCTGATGACGGTGGAAGTGGGGTTTTTGTAACTGGTCCATCATCATTTTCTTTTCGCCAGGACACTTTAGAAATACATAATCAAGAAGAGCGATATAAGGATAATCCAAAGAGCAGTTGGTGGGGTTATAGTGGTGGCCAAGTAGGCAAGGTGGAGAACTACAATGGTCGTAGGATAGCCGTTAGCATTGATTACTTGCTAAAGCGTTATGGGCATAAAGTTGACTTGCGCAAAGGGATTCATTTAGTTGGTAAAAGTTTGGGGGGCGCAGGGGTTATGCACCAATCCATGATACTACCAAAATACCAAGACAAAATAGCCAGTGTTGATTCAGTTATTGGATCGATGATTATGCCCAAGTGTTGCCGTTCTACAGTTAAGAATTCATGGGGAATGGATCGTTTTGACGAAGTTGATATTCGCTTGCAGTGGAAAAAAGTACAGAATATTCATTTTCATTGGCGTGGTGGTTCGAATGATTCTTTGGGCCGCTTTGATTTAGAGTTTTTTGAATTGTGTGAGCAACGGAGAATAAGTTGTTCTGGTGTGTGGTTGCGAAGTGGGCATGGCATTAAGGAGAAAGGGTACACTCTTAATATGTCTATTTTTACTGATAATAATCAGGATGTTACTTTAGATAAAGTTCTGCCGGTGATTACTAATAACAGTTCCAATTATCATGGAAAACTGCGTGGTTATCACAATCGTGGTATTAGTTGGCACCATGCTCGCATTGTCGACTCTGCTGAAAAAATTCAAATTCCTTTAAGATATATATCCCAGAAAAACTTGGGGTCAGAGTTACCGGATCAACCAGATACAGTCAGCTTTTCAGTGACACCCCGTCATATTGCTAATTTTAAGATAGTTTCTGGAGATAAAATCACTTGGAATTTTGGTAGCCAATCTGGAATTGCTGTTGTTAATAGTGATGGCTTATTCACTATAGACAATTTAATGCTAAAAAGTGGTGAAAGTTATAAAACACTTGATGTTAAGCACCATCAACCTGTTGTTATTAAATCATCTGAAATTAATGGAGGTTTATCTTCTCCAATTGTTTATACCCGGGTTCCACGAACACTGGGCTCGCATCAGGTCATGGTCAATGGCAAAAGCCATACTCTGACAAAGGCCGATTTGTGGGATGCATTACCTGGCGTTGGTAGAAAGTTTCACCGCTTTAATGCCCCTGGCCAGTTGGTACTTATTGATCAGCAAGGGAGTGAAACAGTTATTTTTGATTGTGTAACTGATTCACAACCCTGTGTTCCTTTAGATCCTATGGTGTCTTTGGACGGCACAAAAATAGCATTTGCCGTGTATCGCAGCGTTAAGTTTCAAAGTGCCCAGCAGGATCGTGTGAAATTACCCAATGTACAGTTGGGGCGTAACGGCCAGTCTTCTCAAATTTATATCTACAATCTGAAAAATCGACATTTGACGAAATGGCCTGCTTTGCCCGGAGTTAATGATGTCAGCCCTGCCTGGTTACCCGATGGCAGGATTATGTTTACATCGACCAGAAATGGTTTTTTTCGCCCTCAGTTAAATGTTATTGGCACTGGAAAACGTCGAGAGCCACGCCTTTTTATTGCTGATGAAGATGGTACGAATGTGGTGGATATAAGCCACCATGAAATTACCGCGGCTATGCACCCTTACGTACTCAATAGTGGGCGAGTTGCATATAGCTCCCATTGGATGAGCCATAACTTAGCCTATAACGCCACCAATGGTGGTATTAACTGGCCAGGCACTACGGATAATATGTGGGTGATAATGGATTCCGATTATCAGGGGGGTGATATGACGGCATTAGTTGGCGCCCATAAGCATAAAATTAAAACATCCAGGGGGCGTCTTAAAACAATAAAGGCTTTCCATTTTCTGGGGCAGCGAGAAAATAATGATATCTGTGCGGCAAATTATTATCGCTCCAACAATTTAGGGTTGGGGGATGTTTGGTGCTGGCCTCCTGAACCTAAAGGGGTTGAAGGCAAGTTGCCAACATTTTTGCCTCGGGGTGTATACAACGTTGCTGATTGGTCAAAATCCAATGATGAACCCTCATTTACTGAATCCAGATTGAAAATAGGTAAGGGTGGGCTGACCTATCTTGGAAAAATTGGTTACCCCGAAGGTACTCAGGATAACCAATTACTACTTACTGTTGGTCGAGGCTACTGTACACAAATTGCTCTCAATGTAGAAAAGACCCCAGCTAAGCTGGGCAATCAACCTGGTTGTGATGTGGGGTTGTACAAAACTACTAAGATTCCAAGCAGTCACCCTGATGATTTGGCACTTATTGTAGATAAACCAGAGTGGCATGAATTTGGTGCTCGAATTGTAAGGTCGAGAAAAGTTGAGTTGCCGCTATTGAGCAGGTCAGGTGACCAATCTTGTTTGTTGGTGAGTTCTGATGCAGGCAGTGCAGAAACGGCACTGCACCGTCCTTATAAGTTTAATCATAATTATTTTAATGCCGCCAACCATGGTGGTGAAATTGACGGTGTTCCTCATTCTGAGTTGGCAGCCATACGTTTTTGGGCAGTGGAACCTAATCGTAGTCGCCGATTAAACTTTAGAAACTCTATTGGCAATTCATTATCTTTATTGGGCGATGCATCATTGTTAGAAGATAAGTCCTTTTCGGTAAAACTGCCCTGCAACGTGCCTTATATTATGGCTGGTATAGATAAGCAGGGGCGAGTGATTAAGCGTGACCAGGTGCCTCAATCTTTAAGACCTGGAGAAAAGAGAGTTTGCTCTGGTTGCCATTTACATTCAAAACAGGGAAGGCCTTATGAGCAGTCTCTGGCTTTTACAGTCAAACCTGTTGATTTGACTAGAGCCGCCCCTGTGCCCACCTATGAAAAAAACATTAAGCCAATATTAAAAGCCCGATGTAGTTCCTGTCATACCGATGATGTACCTTTGATGGATTATGAAAAGCTGGTGTGGGATTATTTTCAGACATTTGTGCCAGATAATAAAAAAATAAAGGTTTCAACAAAGGGAAACAGTAAGAGAATGTATGGGTTGCATCGTCCATATACCAGCAAATATGTGAATAATATGTTTGCGAGGGAAAGTTTATTGTATTGGAAGGCCGCCAATCAGCGGACAGATGGTAGAACCGATGATACCTATAATAATGATATAGATTTTGGGGCAGACCACCCTACAGGTATCACTCCTACAGAGTTAAAAGTTATAGGTGACTGGCTGGATTCTGGAGCAACACAATAACCAAAGTGGTTCACTATTCAGTGTTGTTAATAAGGTGGAATGGTGCTTCCTTGGAAATGTTATCGCTGATAAGTGGCTCACCTGACAAATAACCTTTCTCTATCAGGTATTGGTCCATTGCTCTTATGGAAGAGCTTTTCCATGGATCCTTGTTACAGAATCCATGCCCATTGTTTTTGGCAACTAACAATCGTGTCTCTGCACCAAATTTTTTGGCAGCAGGTATAAAATCATTTGCCTGTTCTAGCAATGGGTCATTTTCGCCAAAAATGATTAAAGTATCCGGTGTTTGTTCATTGATATGTTGATTGGGAGATATAGCATGAGCCTTATCTGGACCTATAGCTTCAATAAGCTCAAGTTCCCTAGGCATAAATTCCAGTTCGGCAGTGGCATTCATAAGGTCGAGGACGGGGTTAAAGAGTATCAATAGGCTGGGCTGAATATCTGATAGGGTATTTGTGTTCTTAATCTTGCAAAGTGCCAGGCAAGCAGCGATGTGACCCCCTGCTGAGGCACCGGAGGCAATAATTTTCCGGGTATCAATACCCAGTTCATCAGCATGATTAGCTACCCATTGTATGGCGTCCAGGCCATCTTCAACGGCTTTGTCTGGGGTTGTCTGGTGTTTACTGTCAATGCGGTACTCTACTAAGGTTGCAACCATTCCTCGTTTTGCAAAGTATTCTGCTTGTTTCTGAAAGTGGTTAATACCGCCGCCAATCCAGCCTCCGCCAAAAAAGAAAATCATTGTCGGGTATTTTTTACCTGCATCCATGGACGGTGGGTAATAGATATCCATGGTCAACGATACAGTATCTATTTTTTTGTAGACATATTGCGTAACGGTTTCC
>JAJFKD010000046.1 GCA_021773405.1 Porticoccus sp. | reverse complement strand
CTGCCAGAAGCTGTATTGATGGAAGTTTCAGCAACCTATCAAGCCATCGCAGAAAAAATTACTGGAGAAAAACTGGAATTATCAGAAAACCCCAAAGCAGAGATTATTGAAATACTCGATAAAAAGTTTGGATTAATTAATTAATCATATAGGCCCAAAACTACAGTTCGACTTCACTTGCCCCAGAATTTGCTGGGGCAATAATTTTCCTTTCTACACCAGAACATGCTCATTGCAATTCCCAAATATTCAGTTCCCCCTCCCCTCGCCTAAACGATAGGCTATTAAGCTTCACCTTAACGTCATCAAAAAACCAACCTATTTATTGATCTAGGTAATTTTTTAAACCATGGGTACAGGTTAATGTAACCCTGCTGTGGTACACAGCATCAACTACTGTGGTACTTTTTAGGAGCCTATGTAATGGAAAAAACTGAAATTACTGAAGAAATGATTTTTGACTGCTTTGCAGCTGCCTGTAAATCCAATGATATGGCCAAAACAGCTGAATCCTTTGTAGATGTGGAAGAGTATGAAAACCGGGTGATGTACCCAGAGTTTGCCCGTTGGGCGAGCAAAGCAGGCTACCCCAAGCTAGCAACGTTGTTCCGCAAGGTGGCGGGGGAAGAGAAACTACATGCGGTATGGCTGAGAGAACTGTACAGCGATATCGGTACTCCCCAGTGTGGAGAAGATACCCAACGAGCCATCAATGCGCTGGAAACTATACGAGAAAATTGCGATGAGCTAATTGCCCTAAACCCCGATTCTGTAGTGGAAAAAGCATTAGTTGTAGCTATCCGTGTGGAAGAAAGGGAATCTCAGGACATCTACCCACATTTCCGTGACCAGGCTCTAGATCAGCAAGATAGTAAAACCGCTGAGGTCTATCAGAAAGTGATAGATTCAGAAAGCCAGCATGTACATTGGTTTCAAGCTGCGCTGAATGACTTTCGAGCGACTCAAACCCAGATTATGGCGCACTCATCTACCTGAGGCTCTGTTTGAACCACTCCTCTAAAAACAAACCAACAATCAAATGGTGGCAGGCACTTAATCCTGCCATTTACTTGGTCTCCGTATTACCTGGAATAGCCGTCTGGTTACTATCAGCCTCCCCTATTAACCATTCTGCATTATGGGCTGCCACTTTTGCCGTGGTGTTACTACAACACGGAATCAATCTACTCAACGATACAAAGGACTGGCAACTAGGTGCGGATACAGAAAAATACGATTCCTGGGTTCGTGTTCATCATGGCAACGTATCCACCGCTTTCATCCACGGCCTAGTCAGTTTAATTACTGGGGGAATTCTTGGCCTGTTGATATTGTTCCTACATCAGCAATTATGGATACTGGGATTTGCCTTACCGTTGGTAGTTTTGGGTATTCTGTATAATGCAGGTCATCGCCCTCTTTCCTACACTGCAGCCGGTGAATGGGCTACAGCCCTCTGTTATGGGCCCGGCGTATTTGGTGGATTATGGTTTGTAGCCGAACAGCCCTTTGGCTGGCCCTCAATGTTTGGCATGACTGCCTTTGCGGCATTTTCGACAGCACTACTGTTTTCACATCAACCTCCACAAATAGAAACTGACCGTCAGGCGGGAAAAAACTCATTTGCAGTTCGCCATGGACCATCAATTACCTACCGTGTTTCAACTTACTTATTTTCTGCCTCTATGTGTCTGCTAGCCGTCACATGCTGGGGCTCAAGAGATATTCTGACCGCTACTGTTTTTACATTAACAGCCATTACTTCAGTTCTGTGGCTCAAATATACAGGTCCTAACCCAAAACGAATTTTGCAGTATGCTTCCTCAGTTTTTATAGCTAGCCTATCAGCCATGTACCTTCCCAATTTGTTGTTCTGAATAAAGCACTGTAATCTCAGTACACCTCATTCTGTAAACTGCTTCTATTGAGAATGTATTAGAAATGGCAAAAGCATGTTCCTTTCTTAATATTGGTGATTCACTTGAGGTTTCCAAACTAATGCAGGTGTCTTGCTAGTGTCATTAATATTTACCCTCCGGACGTTGTTATGAATACTCTTAATGATCTTGCCTTCCCTACACTTTCAGATGAAGAGAGTAATGAGCAGTTACCGCTTCTTCAGCAACAATTAGCACGACTTCAGATTGCATTGTTTCAGCAAAAAAAGCGGGCGGTTATTGTTTTTGAAGGCACCGATGCTGCGGGAAAAGGGGGAGCCATTCGCCGAATGATTCACGCTATGGACCCCCGTGGATTCCGAGTTTATCCCATAGGTCCACCCTCTCCAGCTGAAGCAGAACGTCACTATTTACAACGATTTTGGCAACGTATTCCCAAAAAAGGACAGTTGGGGATATTTGATCGCTCCTGGTATGGACGCGTGTTAGTGGAACGTGTTGAGAAGTTTGCTTCAAAGCGTGAATGGCAACGAGCTTACCGGGAAATTAACGATTTCGAACGCCTGTTAGTAGACGATGGCATTATTCTGATTAAGTTGTTTTTACAGATCACTAAAGAAGAACAACGTGAGCGCTTTACAAACCGATGGACCAACCCAGACAAACAGTGGAAATTAACACCTGATGACCTAAAAGCCCACGCTAAATATGATGACTATATCGAAGCCTATGAAGAGATGTTCCAAAGAACCTCTACAGGTTTTGGCCCTTGGCAAATTATTCCTGCAAACGACAAAGATTATACTCGCGTAACTGTTCTGACTAAGACCATTGAAGGATTGTCTGAAAAAATTGACCCTACAGATGGAAAAAAACCATCAACAAAGATGGTTAAAGAGGTTCAGCGGTTACTTCAAATTAAGGAGTAGTTTTACAAGTATCTCTTTTGCAAGCGCCTCTAATGACCAATATATTCCCTAGGTGTGCGTCGGGGCATACGGGTTAATAGCTCGTAACTAATTGTGCCTGCACAATTAGCCACTTCATTTACCGACAAATTAGCAGATAAACTTCCACCCCAAAGAATGACTTCATCGCCCAAAGAGATATCTGGCAAGTCCGTTACATCAACGGTAATCATATCCATAGAGACACGACCAACCATAGGACAACGATGCCCATTAATTAATACCGGCGTACCACTGGGGGCATGGACGGGATAGCCATCGCCATAACCGATGGCCACGGTAGCAATACGAGAAGGCCTTGCCGCTGTCCATGTCGCTGCATAGCCAACGGTTTCACCGGGGGGTATTTCACGTAAAGCAATAACACCTGATTTAAATGTCATGACCGGCAACAATTTATCTGCCTCTTTATGAGGCGCCGAAAAAGGCGTACTACCAAACAACATAATGCCCGGGCGATTCCACGCTGCTCTGGTTTCTGGCCAACCAAGTAATGCTGCTGAATTAGCCAAGCTCAGAGGTATAGGACTTGAAAGAAGAGACTCATCAAAATTTTGTAAGTCTAAAGCAGCTAGCCCCTGTTGAAATCGACGAACCTGTTCTGTAGAAAAAGTATTCTCCAAATCATCTGCACAGGCAAAGTGCGTGGCAATAACAATATCATCCTGAATATGGTGGCACGCTGCCAATTCCTGGTAGCTGCTAGCTACTTCATCAGGTTGAACACCTAGCCGGTGCATGCCCGAATCAACATGGAGCCATACTTTTATAGGAGCTTCCTTTAACAAGAAAGCTTCTTGTGATTTCTGGTCTGACTTATCCAGCTGACAATCAAGCAATGCTTTTTTCTGTTCGTGATTGACCACAGCAAGACTAAAATTATTATTGGCTGCAATCTGTATTTCATCTTTAGAGAAAGCTCCTTCCAAGAGATGAATGGGTATTTGTATCCCTGCTTCTCTAAGTTCTAGCGCTTCTTCTATACAGGCCACACCAAAAGCCGGGACAAGATCTTCTAATGCCTGAGCAACCTGAATAGCTCCATGACCATAGGCATCAGCCTTAATAATAGCCATGGTTTTTGACTCAGGAGATAGACTATTAGCTAACTGACAGTTGTGGCGCAGTGCCCCAAGATCTATCAATACTTTTGCAGGACGAGACATAATATGTAGGGCTTTCCTTAATGCTCTTAATCTTGAAAGCTTTTAATTTTAAAAACTCTTAAGTTTAAAGAATTCTTAAGTTTAGAACAGGGCTAGTAATTTAATTTTCCGGCCGAGTAAATCGTCTGAGCAGCAAGCCAAACATCGCCAATATTACCATCACCCACGGGCTGACCATCAATTTCAATTACAGGAACAACTTCCTTAGAAGAACTGGTCACCCAAACCTCATCGGCATCGAAAACTTCATCCATAGTGACCGGGCGTTCTTCCACAGGAATAGAACCCTCTTTTCGAAGCAAATCCAATAATATATGACGGGTAATACCCGCCAAAATCTGATTATCCACTGGCGGTGTAATCACCACCCCATCCTTCACAATATAGGCATTACACGCACTCGCTTCCGTTAATTCATTACGCTCGTTATAAAGTAACGTCTCATTGGCACCCTGCTCGTAACCATGTTGAAAGTGCATGACATTACCCAATAATGCCGTTGATTTAATTTGGCATCGCTCCCATCGCAAGTCTCTATGAGTGGCAACTTTATACCCCACTACTTTTGATTTGTCGGGAACGGGTGCCGGGGGAATTTCAAAAGCAAAGGCAAAGACCGTTGGCTCAATATCTTCTGGATAGGCATGAAATCGTTTGGTATCTGCCCCTCTGCTAACGTGTAGATAAAGTGCCAGATTCCCAGAACCATTTTTTTCAATAAGGTTATCGCAAACTTCTTTCCATTGCTGATGCGACCACCCTAGCTCAATCCCCACAGCAGACAAACCATTGTTCATACGATCAATATGTGGTGCGAAGCCCACCATTTGACCATTGTATGACGGTACTACTTCATAGATACCGTCACCAAACAGAAACCCTCTATCCATTGGGGATATTTTTGCTTCTGCCATAGGTATATAGCTGTTATTTAAGTAAACGATACTCATTAGGTTTATCCAATTACCATTACTCTATTACTTTGAAGTTCAAGTTCGAACTCATCGGCCTCTTTTGTAACAACTGCTGTCATTTTTTAAAAAAACTTCTGACATTTTTTAATAAAGAGAAATGATATAAATTCCTGCACGAAAGGGCAGGAAATCTTATCAGTGGTGCCAAAAACAGGCAAAGCTAATTCTCCTGTTTTACCCATAATATCTTTACTATAGATCAAGAAAATCCACTTAAGTGCCTCAGTTGTTCAATCACGGATTCTGTCACTTCACAAGCCAAACCATCTTCTGTCAGGGTTTTTTCTCCGGTAACGCCATCAACACTACCCCGCTGGGCAAAGTACTTCAGATATTGCTGGTTATCCCAATCACTCAAAAAATCTTTTTCCATCAGTTTCGAAAGCATCGCAATGATGCCATGTGCTGCCCAATTTGATACATCAGCAATGACCAGTTCATCGCATGTTGTTGCACTAGGAATAATATCCAAATCAGATAAACACTCTGAGATATTCCCCATCCCTACTTCATTGCCACCATCACCAATGCTAATACTGGGACAATCTGCCAATAACAAAGCATCATCAAAACCTATGACCTGGTCACTGATGTTGATACCACGCATGTTGTAATAAAAGCCGTCCACCGATCTACCAGGTAATTCAATGGTAATGATCAATGAGGGATTATGGGTGCTTAGTAGGCTCTGTATTGGGTTTTCAATGCTATTGCTACTATAAGATTCTATGCCTGTCGGCATGGAATATACTTGATACTCTCCCTTCACTGCACTGGCCAACGGCTCACCACAAACCAGAACTGGATTAACACCAATAGCAAAAAGTGCCCGATACAAGGCCACAGCACCTACTGGCCCATCGGTCTCATAGGTGCCGTTTACGGGGAACCCTGTTCCAATAAGAACATTCCCTGAACATTGAGCTATCATTTGTGCAGAACGTAGACAATAACCAGGAGAGAGTGCTGACTGTGCTGTCTGCATCCCTCGTGGATTGCGTGCCACCAGAAGGTCTTCTATCTGCTGGCTGAGAGAAAGATCATCATTCAAAGAAAACTCCAAGTGACTATTATTTAACCACCAATTCTTCTAGTTAATCACATCATCTTCAACTTACATTAAAGTATAAGACCGCTTGGAATTTACCGCCTGTTTTACAAGATTTTTATTTAACAATGTTTTTTAATAGTAAATTTTTATCAACAAAGAACAGGCTCAATTTTATTAAAATAACTATCAGCCAGGTGAAGTATGTTGTGGGCATCATCTACGGTGATCGGCTCAAAATACACTTTATCACCAGGTTTCAATTGAGCTAATGGTCCCAGATCCAGAGACAAAACAGAACCTATTTTTGGGTATCCACCAATGGTCTGCCGGTCGTGCATCAAAATAATTGGCTGACCATCGGGTGGCACCTGTACCGCACCCAGACAAATACCTTCCGATAAAATGCCATCAATCTCTGGCTGAATTACTGGGCCTTCAAGGCGGCAACCCATACGGTCAGATTGAGAACTGATGGTATATTCGTGACTAAAAAAGCGTCGCTGTTGGTAACGACTAAAATCATGTTGTTGATAGCCGGGTATGACCCGAAGCATGGCATGGTGCCCATATACTGGGTGATAACCCTTGGGTAGTTTTAAGCATCGATTATCATCGTCTTTATATTGATTATTATTGCCATTATTAGAACCACAGGGTAAATAATCTCCCGATTCCAGCTTGGAACCATTCAGCCCTCCGATACCTTCACGAACAACGGTTGCCGTACTACCAAAAGATGGAGCCACATTAAAACCACCAGCTACAGCAAGGTAAGCAATAACACCCTTTGTAGCAAAACCCAACTCAATCATATCCCCAGGCTTTACTTTATGGCTACGCCACAAAGCGCGTACACAGCCATTAATAGTTAAGGGCATATTCGCACCACAAACAGCTATCTGTGTCGCTACGGCGCATTCCAATATCAAGCCACCCACGCTCACTTCCAGTGCCGTCGTACTCAAATCATTTTTGCAGAGACGATTGGCCCAACGAAAAGCCACAGAATCGGCGGGACCACCTGTTGTCATACCCAAATGATGGAAGCCATAACGACCAAAATCCTGCAGTAATGCTCTTGGGCCTGGCTGTTTAACAACAAAGCCCGGCATTGATTTAACAGGCTCAATCATTACAACACTCCGCCCAAGGACAAAAAGGTCTCTCGATCAATGCTATTAAAACGAACACTGTCCCCTACTTTCACGGGCATTGTAGGAGTTGCATCAGGATCAAACATGCGTTGTGGGCAAAGACCAATTAGATTCCAACCACCTGGTGAGACTGAGGGATACACGGCTGTTTGGCGATCGGCAATACCTACTGCACCACGTGGAACCTGCTGCCTAGGCGTCGCTAATCGAGGGGTGGCAATACGCTCATCAACCTCCCCAAGATAAGCAAATCCGGGAGCAAACCCAATAGCATAGACCTGATATTCTTGAGCCTGATGAAGATCAATAGCCTCATCTATACTCAAACCAGCATTTGTTGCCAACAATTCCAGATCTGGTCCAGATTCGGTACTGTAATACACAGGAAGCTCAACCAACTGGCCTGCAGGTTGCTCAACCTGATTAATTCCATTCAATAACTTCCGTATTTGGGGCCTTATGGTGTGTAAATCAGTCCGATAAAGATCGTAGATAACCAAAAGGGATGCATAAGAAGGCACCAGGTCTACCAGCAGTTCACCCAGGGAATCTGTTAATATCAAAACGGCTTGCTGTACTTGATTCAATGTTTCAGTAGATACTTCTGAGTACTGATACTGAGAGTTTTGAGCCTGAGAATTTAGATGCTCGCCGAAGTAAATAATCAGTGAGTTTTCACCGGCTACGATAATGTTCATGTATCAAGTAACTGCCTGATTTCTTGAATAGCGTAAACACCTTCGGTGTTATCCCCATGCACACAAAGTGTGTCTGCGCTTAATTTTAATTTGTTGCCACTTGCAGTGGTAACTGTCCCCTCTTTTACTAACTCTTCAACTTGGCTCAACATTTTAGATCGATGATGAACAGCACCTGATTTGGCTCGAGATAACAAAACTCCATTATCGTCATAACAACGATCTGCAAAAGCCTCAAACCACAATTCAACACCCATTTTCTGTGCTTCCTGCCTATGATCATCAGCTTGGGCCGTAGCCAAGAGCATCAGTTTTATAGGACGGTAAAATGTAGCGACAGCATCTATCACCGCATGACGAATGGCTGCATCAGCCATCATATCGTTATAAAGCGCACCATGAGGTTTCACATACTGCATTTCGACACCGTGTACTTTCGCCATGCCATCCAATGCAGACATCTGGTAATGCATCAGTGCCTTTATTTCGTCAAAAGAATGATTAATAGAACGCCGGCCAAATCCAACAAGGTCAGGATACCCTGGGTGTGCACCTACCATCACGCCATGCTTCGCCGCCAAACTCAGCGTCCGCTGCATAACCATGTGATCCCCTGCATGGAATCCACACGCAATGTTGGCCTGGTCAATATAAGGCATAACGGCCTCGTCCATACCCATGGTCCAGGCGCCAAAGCTTTCTCCTAAATCACAATTTAGTAGCAATCCACCTGATTTACCCTTACCCGTTTTTGTCATCTCAACTTCTCATCGCCTTATCATGTAAAGCTTGTCATATTATGTGGTGTCAAAGTACACAGTGAAATTAAAGCACGGCTAATTGGCTATTCCTAAGGTCTGTTACCAGCATACAACCTGGGCTATGGGTAATACACACTGGAGGTTTGGCCTGTTCTAATGCTACCTGGGGTGTGACGCCACAAGCCCAAAAAACAGGTATTTCACCTGATTTAATGGTAACCGCATCACCAAAGTCAGGCTGGTTAATATTTGAAATACCGATAAGTGATGGATCTCCAAAATGAATGGGCGCGCCATGAACCGATGGAAAACGGGTGGAAATTTGTACGGCCCGAATGGCATCTGCCGCCATAAAAGGTCGCATACTAACGACCATATCACCATTAAAACGGCCTGCTGACTGACAGGGGATATTTGTTCGATACATGGGCACATTGACACCTTCAATGATATTGCGAACTTCAAGACCATCCGCTATCAATGCTTCTTCAAAGGAAAATGAACAACCTAAAACAAAGGTGACAAAATCATCAGACCACAGGGAACTGATTTCAGCGACCTCCTCCACCATTTTTCCGTGTTCAAAAACACGATACTTAGGAAGGTCTGATCGAATATCAAGACCTTCACAAAGCGATGGTAATGTTGAATCACCTTTTTCTGACATGCCAAGCAAAGGACATGGCTTGGGATTAAATTGGCAAAATTGCAGAAAATCAGAGGCCCAATCGTTGGGAAGAATCACCACGTTACCCTGAACATAGCCAGGGCAATATCCCGAAGTGTTCCCTGTATGTTTACCTGAGCGAATAGCTTCTCGAAACTCAAGTGGAGATAAACCCAAGGACATAAACTCTCCTGACTATCCATTAGACCTACTTGATATGTATTGATCATATCAAAATAAGTGTCATTACCCCCTATAAAATAACCCTCCATAATCTATACGATTAGAAACCACCCTCCATAAAATGACGGCTCACCTTAGAGAGAATAGATCAAACAATTTACCTATATATCAAAGTGTTATAAATCACCTCCCCTCAGGGGGAGCCCAAAAATATTGCTCATCAGAAGTTCCACCACCTTTGATACAACTAATGGGAGCAGGCCATGCATTCATCATTAATCGATCAAAATCGTAGTGATTTATGTGAATAAGATGAGTGTGATTGCCTGCTTCAATATAAATGTCTTTTTTATCCATCAGGCTATCATCAATAATAACATCCATATGAAAGGCCTCACCTAACCCGGGAATAGCACCTTCCTCACAACCTGGAAATAATCCAAGCAATTCTCTTTCCTCAGCAATTTCGTATGAATGCTGGCGCCCATACTTCAACCATTCCAATACCAATTGGTTTGATGCCGGAATAACACACATGGAATAACGTTCGCCTCGCCGGACAATAACAGCTTTGGCCAGTTTATCTGCGGGAATATTTGCCTCTCGTGCAGAGGCTATAGAACTAGTTGTTAATGGATGTTCTAGTACTTCGTAGTGAACACGTTGTTGGCCTAAATAATCAGCCAGAACGGGAGAAATACTCATAGCTAATCACCTCACTATGATGAAAGGTTTTATGGGTAAACTAATACCCTCATTGGTTACTTAATACTGATTTACGTAATGCTTAGTATAGTTGGTGAAAAAGGCTGTACAGGGTTAATAATAAATTGATCTATAAACAAGCAATCAACCTGACTCTTGTGTATTTTATTAGTCAAAAAAATCGTTCTATTCACTCCTATAAAACTACTAAACCCTGATATAAGTACTTACTATTAATATGACAGTGAGTATTATTGAAATTATTGATTAGCATAGGCTTTATTTAGGAACAAAAGTTAATGCCTGAAACACTCATCACTCTTGGCGCGCTATTACTTTTTGGACTACTGACCTTTTGGTTTGGAAGTATTACAGCGTTGCCCAGAGTCACCCTCCTCATCATTATGGGGGTTTTTGTTGGACCAAATGGCTTAGATCTTTTTGCTGAAACAAGAGCTTTTTGGTTTGAACAAATATCTGTATTAGCCCTAATCATGATTGGCTTTTTACTAGGAAGTACCCTGACCCGAAGTACCTTAAAGCTGCACGGAAAGCAGATAATTGGTATCTCTCTTGGTGCTGCTTTTATCACACTGACGGTCGTGTTTTCAGGGCTACTATTCATCAGCCCACTTCTATCTAACCCTCTTCCTATTTATGTCGCATTGCTACTTGCAGCAATAGCAACAGCTACAGATGCCGCAGCCACGGTAGCAGTAATAGACGAATCAAAAGGTGACAGCCGTTTTGGGAAAACATTATTGGGTGTTGTAGCCCTGGATGATGCTTGGGGACTATTAATTTTCAGCCTATGCCTGAGTATTGCCATGAGCAGTACCATGGATAACGGACTGCCAATAATAGTCCATGGATTATGGGAGATCACAGGTGCAATACTGTTGGGTATTGCCTTAGGGCTGCCCATGGCATTTCTTACAGGGCGTATCCAGGCTGGTGAACCGACCCTTATAGAGGCATTGGGATTAATTATGCTTTGCGGTGGTCTCGCATTGTGGCTAGAAGTTTCTTACCTTCTTGCTGCTATGGCGATGGGTACCACTGTTGCAAATTTAGCAACCCATCATACCCGGCCTTTTCATGCTATTAAAAATATTCAAAGCCCCTTTCTTGTTCTCTTTTTTATTCTTGCTGGTGCATCATTAGACTTTCTCAATTTATTAGATGTTGGCCTAATAGGTGCGTTATATATAGCACTGAGAGTTATAGGAAAAATTCTTGGTGGATGGCTTTCCGGGCAACTTCTAGGAATGAATGCTTCAGATGCTCGATGGATTGGTGCTGCCATGCTTCCACAGGCAGGGGTTGCCGTTGGTATGGCATTAATTGTTAGTCATATACTGCCTGACTATGCAGACACTATTATGGCAATCACCATTGCAGCTACTGCATTTTTCGAAATTCTCGGTCCTTTGGTTACCCGGGCTGCAATAAAACACAATCATAAAAACCTCCTTTAATAGAAGAACTTCTTTTTTCCTTCTGCGCTTATTTCTCCAACCATTTTTTACCTACTTATTTCTCATCCCCCCAATTAAATACTAAATACACCTCAATGAAGACCTTAAGGGTCTCTTAAGCATTGGCAAATAAGATGAGTTTAAATACAGACGGGTATCAGGTTTTCTATGTCTAACGTTCAACTATTTCAACGGTTACTAAATCCTTGCCCAGAGCTTGAGGTTCATACTATTGATGCCGAAACAAGAATGCAGGCCGAACAATACATCGCTGGCCAGTTTAGCCGTTCCTATGGGGCAAAAATAAAGGATTTTTTACCCTTATTACTTAGCCTTCGCTGTAATAATAGCTTGAGTGCGGTAACGGGAATTTGCCCTGCTAGTGACAAACAATTATTTGTTGAACAGTACCTTAAGCACTCCATTGACGTTGAGGTATCGAAACTTTCATCACAAATCACTCAACGATCAACTATTGTGGAGATTGGAAATTTGGCATCTCACCAACGTGGAGCAACATTATTATTATTTGTCTTACTCGCTGCGGTATTGCACCGAGCCAACTTTAAATGGTTGGTCTTTACAGCTACACCCCACGTTCAAAAAACAATTGGAAAAATGGGATTTCACCTATCTCCCATTACTGAAGCGCTTCCCCATCATATTAAACCCTCAACCATAGCTGACTGGGGTAGCTATTACGAAACTAAACCCTGGGTCGTCATAGGACAGTTGGAAGACGCTACACACACTATCCAAAATAACCAAATGCTTCGTGTGATATGTGCGCTATATAAGGGACGTATAGATATTTTGGCTAACTTAATTCGTAATCGGGCTGATAACAATAATGTCCAATATCCTTTTGCAGCTTAAGAAACACTACAAAACTGATAGTGTTGTTGCAAAAGACACAAAAAAATCTCTTAGTTATCAAGGGTTAGCCCGTCATTGCGACCAGCTTACAGCTATTTTTGAGCACCACAACATTCAATCGCTAGCCTTGCATACAGACAATGGACTTGACTGGCTTATAGCAGACTTATCTTGCCAAAATTCTAATGTTTGCTTGCTGCCGTTACCTACCTTTTTTTCTATTACTCAAATTAAACATGCGATCAAAAGTTCATCTGTTGATGCCATTATTACCGACAACCTAGCTTTACCCAGTGTGCTTGAATGCATTTCCGACTTAGAAAACATAAAGATAGAAAGTGATTTATTACTAATTATTCTTACCCACACTGGAGAGAAAGCAAAATTACCTAACGATACGGGAAAAATTACCTATACCTCAGGGTCCACAGGAAGACCTAAGGGTGTTTGTCTCAGCAATAGGCAACTATTAAAACAAGCGGAGGTTTTGTCCAGAACCGTCAACTTACCTAGCCCACGTCATCTGTGCCTACTACCCCTAAGTACATTGCTAGAAAATGTTGCTGGCGTGTATGCACCACTGTTGTCTGGGGGGGAAGTAGTTGTACCTTCCCTCGAAGAAATTGGGTTTACTGGTAGTTCATCGATCAACACGAGCAAACTGCTGTCAATTATTAGTCAGGTTGAACCCAATAGTCTGATACTAACACCACAACTATTACTATTCCTGACAACATCCACTATATCGGGCTGGCAACCACCAAAATCATTACGCTTTGTCGCTGTTGGAGGAGGTCATGTTTCTCCGGCCCTATTAAAACAAGCCCGCAAGTTTAATATCCCGGTGTATGAAGGTTATGGGCTATCTGAATGTGCCTCTGTTGTCAGCTTGAATACGGCCGATAACGATCTTGCAGGTAGTACTGGTAAACCTTTGTCGCATGTAAATGTTTCCATTTCTGATGGTGAAATTATCGTATCGGGCAATGCCATGTTGGGCTACGTCAACGAGCCAGAGAGTTGGGGACAAAAAACGATTTTAACTGGTGACTTAGGGGCGCTTGATGAATCAGGGTTTCTTCATGTAGTAGGACGCAAGAAGAACCTTCTGGTCTCAAGTTATGGCAGGAACATTAGTCCTGAGTGGGTGGAGTCAGAATTTTTGGCTGACCCACTGTTTTTAGATTTTGTCGTTTATGGTGATGAAAAACCTTTTTGCATAGCGCTGCTCTCTACACGCCAACCACAAATAAACCAACAACAAATACAAGCTGTCATCAATCGAATCAACAACGGTCTTCCCGACTATGCACGTATTTTGAAATGGCACCATTTGTCTACACCACTAAATGCACAACATGAGTTACTTACAGCTAATAGTAAGCCAAAACGGCAAACGATTTATGATCATTACCGCGCAGAGATCAAGGGCTTGTACCAATCTAAAGTACAAGAACCCCTTGCATAAAACTCTTTTCCAGAATCCGATAGATAAGACTAGGTATATTAATGGCTTTTTATGACACTCTAAATCAGGCTACTCAAGCGCCCAGGCAAACACTTTTTACAACACCAATTATAGAAAAGAGTCTATCTGGAAACATAACCCTTGATGACTATATTGGTTTTCTTCAGCAAGCCTATCATCACGTTAAGCATACCGTACCTCTGTTAATGGCTGTTGGCTCAAAACTACCAGAAGACAAAGAATGGTTACGTGAAGCCGTAGCGGAATATATTGAGGAAGAACTGGGACATCAGGAATGGATTCTTAACGATATAGCTGCCTGCGAATTTGACAAGGAGGTGGTCCGTACAAGCACACCACATTACAGCACTGAAATCATGGTTGCCTACGCCTATGATATGGTCAACCGAATAAATCCACTAGGATTCTTTGGCATGGTACAAGTGCTCGAAGGAACCAGTGTGAATATGGCAGAAAAAGCAGCTGACAAAATCCGAAGCACGCTGTCATTACCCAAAAATGCGTTTTCTTACCTCTACTCCCACGGATCGCTTGATCAGAATCATTTGAAGTTTTTTGAAAACCTCATGAACCGGATAGAGGATAGTCAAGAACAATCATTAATTATTCATTCTGCCACAAGGTTTTATCAGCTTTATGGTGATATTTTTCGCGGCCTCAGCAATGATCACGGCATACCCTTATGTCAAAAAGTATAAATAGAGCTCCCCTAGGAAAACCCCTATGAAACTCCACAATAGTCGAATATTAATTACCGGTGCATCAGGAGGCATAGGGCGTGCTATAGCAGAAGCACTAACGCAACAAGGAGCAAATTTATTTTTGGTCGGAAGAAATGAAGAGGCATTAAACTCGCTCGCCAAAAAGCTACTTGGCAACCATAAAATCATTGTAGCAGACATCAATACATTAGAAGGACGAGACCATATTGTAAAAAAATGTAGCAGCAATGGCGGCATTGACTTAATCATAAATCTAGCCGGCATTATAGATTTTCAGTTTTTTGAAAAACAATCTGAACAATTTATCCAAGACATACTAACCACAAAACTAATATCTCCAATACTATTATGCCATCAGTTAATGCCCCTTCTAAAAATTAAAAAAAATGCAGCCATTGTTAATATCGGGTCAACTTTTGGGAGCATTGGACACCCTGCGTTTACCACTTACTGTGCCAGTAAATTTGGTTTAAGAGGGTTTACCGAAGCGTTAAGAAGGGAACTAGCTGATACTAATATAAAGGTCTTTTACTTGGCACCTCGTGCAACATCTA
>JAJFKD010000045.1 GCA_021773405.1 Porticoccus sp. | reverse complement strand
ATAAACTTTGAGTTCCAGGTTTCCCTGGGGTGTCGTTTTATAGGTGTAATGTTTGATGGTCAGTTTATTGAGGAAAAAAAATAGGTAAATAGCAACGATGATGCCGAGGGTAAGTACGCTTGCTAATGGCCATGTCATGATATTTTTGAGCCAGTCCATAGTATGTATGAGTAGTTATGAGTAGTGTCGTTTCAAAAATTATGGGGTTGTTTTTGAGTTTATCAGCTGTTCCATTGTCGTGATGCAACAATTCACTTTTTGGAAAGCATCTTTATAGACTTCTGTTGCTTTATTATAGGGGTCACCAATTTCGATGGCCTTATTATTTTGGATGCCGTTTCCCTGGCTTTTATTCTCTTGAAACAGTCCTCCGAGTAAAAACGTTTTTCCTTTCGCGTTTTCATATTGTTCTTCCAGTTGGAAGACATGTTTGCATTCCATTCCAAAGATAATATCTGCCCATTCAACTAGTTCTGCATCCAGTATCGTTGATCGAAAATCTTTAGTTTGGAGGCCATTGGCTTCTGCTATGGCGGACATTCGATGATCAGCTTCTCTCCCTCCCTGAAAATGAAAGCCTGCAGATTTAAATTCTAGGTCTTTTAGATCCCCCATCATTTGGTCGGCAATAATATGAGCTATGGCGCTCCGGTTGATGTTGCCATAACAGAGAAAAAGAATTCTTTTGGATTGTTTAAGGGGAGAGGCTATTTTTTTGAGCTGATTTTGTGTCAGGGTTGCACGTTGCAGTTTTTTTTCTTGAAACTGATCAAATAAACGCCCAGTGTAAGAAGAAATGATTTGTTTTAGATCCACCAACCCTGGTTTGAGATCTTTTAAGGATTGTGCATCAAAATAATGTTTGGGCAAAAAAATATGGAGTAAATCTTTCAGTCCACTTTGTACGGAGGGGATTGTTACCAGCCTTGTGTCTGCATCTTTACGCAAAACCGCTTCAAGCCATCGCACATCACTGGAAAGTTTTCGGCAGTGGATTTCTCGCCTATAGGGTTCATGTTCTTCAACGGTGCCTGTGGCATACAGTTGGTATAGCATATAGGGGAAGTCAGCGCCCGCAGCGACGGCAAGTGGAAGGGAGCCCCAGAACCGACCATTGATTTCAATCAGAATGAATTCACCCGTCTTGGGGTTCTTCTTAAACTCAACCATGGCGACACCATGCCAATCGAGTTCTTTTATCAGTTTTTTACTGGCCTCTAATAAGTCGTCATCGATCTCGACACTTTTACGATAGCTACTGCCTCCACCGGTTAAGGGCATTTCATGGAGACGTTGATGCTGGAAGGCGTATCGAATTTCCCCCCGTTCGGCGATTAATTCGATACCAACGCCGATGCCGGTAAAATATTGTTGTAGTACTAAATGAGTTTGGTTGAGTAATTCATAACTGATTTTGTACAACTCTTCTTGATTATGTGCGTATCGCACCGTCATGGGAACTCTATTGGTTTGATCGGAAATAGATCGACCAGGTTTAATCACTATGGGATAAGTAAATTCAGGTTCAAATTTATCTAAATCAGTGCTGTCATTGATGTCCCATGAGTTGGGTATAGGAACGCTACACTGCTTAGCTAATATGGATGTTTTTGCTTTGTCGAGTACGGTTTCCAGCGCATCGAGTTCGGCCATGGTGATTTTTTTTGCCTTAGGGGTATGGCTGAATTTTCGTGCAATGGGAATCAGGGTTCGCTCTGTGACTGGGATGACCAAATCATAATGATTGTCTGTAAGAATTTGTTCTATCCAACAGAGAAACTCATCAGATGCTTCAAGAGGATGTGGGCACAACAAGCTTGATTGGTTGTATCGCGAGTAACTACAAATTGGCTTACTTAGGTGTGAAGCCGTTGTTACATTCACACCTTTGGACCCTAAAGATCTAGCAATAGAAAGGGCGGGTAGGGTGTCACCATCAAGAATGAGTATTTTCATTGTGAGTGTTATACAGACTCTGGTGATTTTGCATCAATGGAAAGTTGTTCGAGTTTCTCCAGCATATGACTGATGCGTGAAGAAATAACACCTTGATCGCTGTTGTATGACTTTTCTTCTTTTAATAGTACTTTCAGCTGTCTCTCACCTAGGAATGCTTTACCTTTGTTCACCATGGATTTTACTAAGCTGTTAGACGGATCGTCATAAATAGAAACCAGAGGTGCTGGGTGGTATTCAATATTGAGCGATTCACACCAATCATGCCACTTGAACTGGTTAATAGAGGGCATGGTGGTAATGGGGCGCCAAGGTATACCAAAGGCATCAGCGATAATGGCCCCGTGTAATGATTCAGTAATGACATATTCTGAAGCAATGAGTTCGTTAATGACCTTTAGCGGATCTGTAGTTCTTGGATCTATGTGATTAATACCTAGTTTCTCAGCAATTTTTTTCCAATAGCCTGTTTTTGCCGTATCGCAGTGCATAATCAATGATGTGCGATGGAGAGGCTTTTCGGGCTGCTTTAGTAGTTCTTTCAATAAAATCGCAGGATCGCCTATACCTAATGAGGGGGATAGACCAATTTTCTGTGCAGTCCTTGGCCCTCTCACAAAATAGACGTTGTAGGAGTCATCAATCGCGGGCGGTGCAAAATACCCAGTGCCCACGCCAGCTATATATTTACGAGGCTTTTGTGGGATTCTTTCGTCGAGAATAGTGCCTATGCCATAAAAAAGAGCTGGTTCTTCGTTATTTTCAGCATAATATTCCTGGCCATGTTTACAGGTTCCATTAAAGATGCCTGGCAACAGTTTCGGCCACATCCAGGCATTCAAGTCATCCCCGAAATTTCCCTCGGTATCGTGGTAGTAGCAAATTTTCACTGGATACCCTCTTGTTCCATTTTCGTGTCTGGATTAGTAACGGGTGTGTTGCCAAGCATCTCTTGATAGTAGGGAATTTGTTCTGGGAAAAATTCCTCTATAAGGTCTTGGCAATGATGCCATATTTTCTGAATTACAAATTGCTGATCCAATTGGTCAATAAAAGCAGCTTTATTGGGTTGCGAGTTGGAGTGTTCTGGGACAATTTTACTGGCTTTGATGCCTAAAAACTCTGCGATCTCAGCATTTTTGTGAGAGATGTCACCCATACGAATAATAAGTCTGCGATCTTGGGGAATATTTTTTGCCACTAGAGAGTAGTGCTGGGCGTATTGGCTGAGGTAGGCGTCCAGTGATGCCAGATCATTTTCTTTTAAAAGGGCTTCTTCATCAGCATAGCCTTCTGTTTTATCCATCCAAAAAAATTGTCGGTATTCTTCCCACTCAGGGGGGTGTTTTTTAAAATGAAAGTTAATTCTTGAGCGTATCCAATCCATGGGTTCCCTTACAGTGACGATAAACTTTGCGTCGGGGAACAGTGATGAAAGCTCGTTTGCGACATAAATAAGGGAGTGAGTAGATTCTAGTTCCAGTTGCAGTTGTTGATCCCTTTCTTTCAGATAATCAAGCATCTGTTCTTGGGTAATCTTGTTTTCCAAATAGTCGATTATGTTGTGATTGGTAGCTTGAATATTAGCTTCATGTTGCGAATCAAAATTATGTTCAAACATCGAAGAAATAGAAGTAGTGGCTGTTTTTGCAGCACCAATGCAATAGCAGTGGAATCTTCTGGGTAATACCTTTCCTGTCTTTCTTCTAATTTTGTCGTAAATATCCATGTTGCTAGTCCTGGGTAAAACCAATTACAGGGAGCTTTTAGTTGGGGTAAAGCGCCTGAAAATAATTCTTATTTCTTCATAGAATGGGTGGTTGCTAATGCCCAACCCAACTAACCAACCTATGGCTGCAATTACTGTAAGAACAAAGAAGCGAAGATAGATACTTTCAATGTTATTTTCCATTAAATAGTTCGCTATTATTGTTGGCACTATCATTGTGAGTAAGCAGGGAAGCGCTTGCCTACATAATATCAATATGTTCAGAAAAGAAATGCCTAGGATTTTTTTGGCATAAAAACTTACGGCAATAACCCGTGTAAAAAAATAGCCAATCAAAGCCATGCATACTGCTTCTAAGCTGTGAAAACTTGCAAGTAGCACTAATGATAACTTGACTGAGTTAGAAATGATTTGGATTTTCAGTGTTACATCTGGCTTGCCGCAGGCAATAAATAGGCTTTCTGAAAAGAGTGTGATGGGTACAAAGATTCCTGCGATACAAAGGATTTTTACTAGTGGTATTGCTAAATCCCATTGAGTGCCATAGAGCACTCTAATGGTCTCAAAGGTGTAGAGATATAGAAATGAGAAAAAGGGCCAGGCAAATACAAGGGAGTAAGAGACGGTTTTTAAGTAGCCATTTATTAGCTTCTCAGAGTTTTTATTATCACGGGACAATAGTGGAAGAATTATTGGGTAAATGGCGCTTGCAAAAAGGTTATTAAAAATAGAATAGGCGCCATAGGCGCGGGAGAAGAACCCGAGAGCTGTAATACCTAGCAAGCGCGCAACCAGTGCGTCAGTAGCGCTAGTTGATAGCTGAGTAACAATATTGCCCACACCAACAATGGAGCCAAAATGAAATATTTTTTTGGCTCCTGAGAGGCTTGGTAGAAGTGTTGTCCCTTTTGGGCGAAAAAAGTAAGAGAGAAGTACGATGCTGGATGTTTCTGTTATTGCTCCATAGGCTAGGCATAGGTATTGTGCGCCGTTATATGCTGTCCATATGGCAACAACTATTCCCAATAGTACTGCGATAGATGAGATGCAAGTTGTTATATGGAAGCGAAGCTCCTTGCGGAGTACTGCCATGGTCACTGAACCAAAAGGAATGATAAAAAAATTAAAAGAGATAAGTTTTAAAAGCTGTTCTACACCTTCTTCTTGAAAAAAGCCTGCAATAGCGCCGGAAAGCAAAAATAGTAGTGAGCCTAAGGACCAGGCAATGATTAAACTTAAAGTAAAAGTTGTTCTCAGTTTTGTTTCATTCAGTTCCTTTTCCTGAATAATGTATTGGTTTAATCCAAAGTCGCGAAAGAGATGGGCCAAGGCAACAACAGAGAAGCCTGCCGTATAAATACCAATATCTTCAGGAGTAAGTAGCCTGGCCAGCACCATGGTAGATACGAACTGCAACCCTAAAGTCATGTACCGGCCGGAAACACTGAATGCTATTGCAGTGCGGGTTGTGATGCTCATAACGCTATTTGGCCTTTAAGGGGTTGCTAGTCATTTTACTGGGTGCCAAGTGTAACTTATATGGGATGTTTTTAGGCAGGGCTAACAGATATTCTTGATAGGCCAGAGGCAGGTTTGATGACAACCATAGAGATAAATCCGGCAGGTTAAATTGTTATTTGTTCTCAAAGGGTTATAAATTATGTGGCGTAAAAAAAATCGACAGTTGAGTGGTGGCTCAGAGGCTGGCAGAATCTTGCAGATGATCCTGTTGAGGCAAGGTAAATGAAAAATCTGTTGCATAGTGCATTTGCAACGCTCTTGCCGTCTGTTCTTCAGACCAAGAACAAGCAGCGATTGTCCATCTTAACTTATCACCGGGTTATGCCTTCTTTTGATTATATGAGGCCTACACAGCCCATTGCATCAGAATTTGAATGGCAAATGGAATTGCTTGCCTATTATTTTAATCCACTACCTCTTTCCGAGGCGCTATCTCTTATGAGTTATGGGGAGCTTCCAGAAAGGGCGGTTTGTGTAACCTTTGATGATGGTTATGCTGATAATGAGGAAATTGCCCTGCCTTTATTGTCTCGATGGAAGATTCCAGCCACAGTCTTTGTGGCCACTGATTTTCTGAATGGGGGCAGAATGTGGAATGACACCGTTATCGAGGCTCTTCGAATTGCTGAAGGTCAGGTATTTGATTTAACTGCAATGGGGCTTGCTTCTTATAGTATTAATAGCCTGGAGGAAAAGCGATTAGCTGCAAATACGATCATCAGAGAGATCAAGCATTGGCCACCTGACAAAAGAGGTGAAATTGTAGATGTAATTGTTTCTATGGTTGGTCAGTTGCCTTCAAACCTTATGATGACTGATGACCAGGTGAAAAGTTTAAATAACAGCGGTGTAGATATTGGTGCTCATACTATGAGCCACCCTATTTTGTCGACGCTGGAATTGGGTCAGGTTAAAGAAGAGCTAACAGGTTCTAAAGCACATTTAGAAGCAATGCTTGGGGCTCCTGTAAGGCATTTTGCTTATCCAAATGGTCGACCGGGCATTGACTATCGTATGGAACATCGAGATCTAGTAGAAATAGAAGGTTTCGATGCTGCAGTTTCTACACAATGGGGTGTGGCTTCAGGAATGAGTGATAGGTGGCAGTTACCTAGGTTTACCCCTTGGGATAAAACCCCCCTTCGCTTTATGACCCGATTGCTATTGAACTTCAGAAACCCCGCCTGACTGTTCTGTTATTTTTATATCGTCGGTTTTGCTCCCGTAGCCCGCCTTTTTCAATTTATTCTTTAACCCTGGTAAGGGAAACCCTTTGGCGTAGAGGTCAGTGGCATAGCCCTTTGCTCGTTCATATTTTTTGAGATCAACTAGCAACAAAGCAAGGTTATATTTTACTTGGACACCCTTTGGCCTAAGGGCTAGCGCTTTTTCGTACTGCTTAAGAGCGCTTTTTTTATGTCCCGTTCGCTGTAATAAATTGGCATATAGCATCCGCGTAGTACCATCTTCTGGGCTGAATTTAATTGCGCGTTGTAAATAACACTCAGCCGGTGGAAAGCGAGTAAACTTTTTTCCGCCAAGTTTGATCAGTTGATACTGAATGATACTGTTTAAGGCTCTATGGTGATTTGGCCAAGCCTTTAGGGTGTAATGAATCTCAGATGGTACAGATTTAGGATCTCCGGTCCTCATCCCTCCAATTAACTGCTCAACTTGGGGCCCAAAGTGATGTTTCACAACAATTCTAAGTTCTGACATCCGTGAGTGTATTTGAAGGTAATCAAAGGGGCCAAAATTTTCTGATTCTCCTCTACAGGGTATTCCTTTCAGAGATTCTCCGACCCATGGCGCATGGCCTATGGGTTTGGCGTGGATATGATTGGCGTAGCCAAGTGTTATAGTTAACACTGCAAGGAAGCTGTAAGTGCAGACGCAGTGCCGCAGCTGGGATGGGCTTATCATGTTGTGTAACCTTGGAGCCTATATATAGATACAATTGAGCTATATCGTTAGTGTAAATCAAAATTTTCTGTATGAGACAAAATAATCAGAGCATTATTGAAATATAAAAGGATGTTGGTAAGCAAGACCTTTGCAGAATACTTGTGGATATATAAATGATGGACATAAATTTATTTGTTGAAGAGCTTTTGTTATCTAACCTCTCTGATGCAAGGAAAAAGATCAGTCGACTGGTATCAGACAATAAAGATCAATTATCTGAAAAGGAATGGCTCTTATTAAGCCATGACATTATAGATTGTGTAGTTAAACGCACAGTAAAAACCAGTAACGCTGTTACTCCAGAAAAAAAATATTGGGGTGAATTCGCTTATAGCTTGCTGAAGAAGGATGAGCAAGAATTTGGAAAAAGCTCATTATCAAATGAAGAAACTATGTACCAGCTTTTGGGCATGATGGGGAAATGTTACGTTTTTGGTATATATCATGGCTCATTAATCAAAATGCCGAAAGAGGTTTCTTTAAAGCTACTTAGAAGCCATTTTGGGCGATCCTTTGGCCATGTGCTCAAAAATGGATTTTCCCCTTTGGTTGTTGAAATTCACTTGCCTAAACTTTACAACAAAAAATTAGCTCCAGTCTTAAATAACGAGTCTCATCAGAAAATTTCGGAGTTTCTTAATAGTCGACCCGATGTGAAAGGGGTTTTTAATGCAAATTGGTACTACGATCCGAATGTAGGGAAAATAAGTCCGAATTTAGCGTATTTGTCAGAATTCGCATCGACAAATGGCGCAATGTTAGTGAAGCTTGCATCGGATCCATCAGCAATTGGTGATGCGACGTCAAAGAGTAAAACAAGAAAGGAGAAGTATGAGAAAGGGGAATACCTTCCTACAAGGTATGCTCGATTTTGGCCTACGGCTCAGATAATGGAATGGGCGGGCACTATCTAATTTATCTTTAATTATATGAGCTGATGGATCCAAAGTTCATGCTTGGTGGCATGTAATCCTTGGAATTCATATCAGAATGTAGCTTATCCTTCACCCTTTTTTATGTTTAAAGTAGGCGCTGTGCGGTATGAAAGAAACATGAAGACAATAATTTTTTGTATTGCAAAATATACTGGAGTATTTGCCTTATGTCGTTGGCTGACTCGCAAACAAATCCGTATCCTTGCTTATCATGGTGTGTGGTTAGGTGATGACCACTATGGTAATTTTCTTTACATTAGCCCTAAAAAGTTTGCTGAGAGAATGCAAAAAATAAAAAAAATGGGGCTGCCAGTTATAGGTCTAAATAAAGCGTTGGTTGATCGTGATAAGGGTGAATTACCGGATTGTCCGGTAGTTATTACTATAGATGATGGGTGGTATGGAACATATCTACATATGTTGCCCGAGCTTGAGAAAAATGGGTTTCCATCAACACTGTATATGACAACGTATTATAGTGAGAAGCAGGCACCAGTCTACAATGTGCTTCTTCAATATATAATAACGATTACACCTAAGAATGTTATAGATGTAGGTACCTTAAGGGGATCGGAGGAGGTTTTTCAACTTTCAAATCCAGAGCAGAAACAAAAATTATTTGCTAGGTTGGAATCGTTAGTAGATAGTGCTGATGTAGAATATCGTTATGATTTAATTGATAAAGTTTCAGAATTACTTGAAGTGGATTTATCAAGAATAATAAGTGAAAAATGGTTTCACTTGGCTAGCTTTGATCAAGTACATGATATGGCCCATCGTGGTATTGATGTTCAGTTACATACACATCGGCACCGGATATCTAAAGGTGGTGATGATTGTCTGGAGCAAGAATTAACTGATAACAGGCTAAGGTTGGAGCCTTTAACAGGTAAACCTTTAGTTCATTTTTGTTACCCTAGTGGGATTTATGAGCAATCAGTATGGCCTTCATTGAAAGCGAATGATGTTGTTTCAGCGACAACAACAGAGGCTGGGTTTGTTAACAAACAGTCCCATATTTATGCTTTACCAAGAATATTAGATGGTGAAAATGTCTCAGATCTTGAATTTGAAGCAGAGCTTTCAGGGTTCAATGAAATAAAAAGACAGTTATCTAGATTTTTAAATTAATTTGAAGCTATATCATTGAATTTTATTAAAAATAATCAAAAAGTAACGTTGTCTAAATTTGGATTATATTAAATGAAGGAGATACACCTCAAAGGTTTAAAGTCCTCCATAGAAGGTGGAGTTTTAAGGGTCGAAGCTGAGGTTGAAGGTATAGACCCACTTTGGTTTGAATTGGGTCAGGAGTACCAAGAATTAGTTGACTCGGAATCGGTGGACGCGTTCTTTCTCCTATACACCTGGTTAGCAATGGAAGCTGGGTTTGAGTTGGTCGTTGATGGAAAGGTTTCTCAGCGTATGGCCCTGGCTCTGACAGGCAAAGTAAAAGACATGTTTTTAGCGCTTTGCCCACGTTTGCGGGATATAAAAATCCGAGTCAATAACCCTTGTGAGGCTTGGGGGCAAAGTAGTTTAGGGTGTGCTACAGGATTTAGTGGGGGGGTGGACAGTTGGTTTACCGCCTTAAAGTCCATCGAAAAGGGTGATCCGTTTGAAGGCTATTTGTTTACTAATACCGGTCAGCATGGCGAACACAATATTGATGAGGTATTTGTTGCACGCGCTAACGTAGCCAGAGAAATTTCTCGCACACTTGAGAAGCCATTTATTACTGTAAATTCCAATATTGATAACCTTTTTAAAGAACGTTTTCAGCAGCGGCACTCCATAAGCAACCTTGCTTGTGCACTTTTGTTACAGCGAGGGTTTTCTCAATACTCCTATGCTGCAGGCTTTACAGCTAAAGATTCAGCTGTTGTGTCTCATACTGATATGGCCGTTATGGATGCTTTTCTTTTGCCATTGTTGGCAACAGAAAGGATGAGCTTTATTTCTTGTGGTGATGAAGCTGGGCGTATAGAAAAATTGGATTATCTTTCTACGTTCAAACAGTTTAGTAATGAATTGTATGTGTGCATTGAAAAATCAATGCCCGTTAAAAACTGTGGAACTTGCTTTAAGTGTCGTCGTACACAGATGGCTTTATATTGCTTGGGCTTGACCGATGTGTTGGCGAAAAGTTTTGATTTGGAGAAATTTAACAAAACTAAAACACTGTCTATGATTGGCCTTATGGCTAGCAGTAAAACTAATACGTCAGATCTTGAAATCGTTGAGGCACTTAATCGTAGATATGGTCAGAAAATTTTCCATATAAGACTGATGTCACAAATATGGTCTTTTATAAAAAAGAATTTGCCGGGTAGTTTAAAATGGCGTTCTATGGCAAAAGCGCCTTATTTATGGTGAGTAGGGGACAGGGACAATATTTATGAGTGATAACTTGGTTATTTCCAATATTCAGATAAAAACAGAGAATGGCTTTACGGAGCTGGGCGGTTATCTGGATGATGATTATATCTATTTCAAAGTGCCTGAAGAATTT
>JAJFKD010000044.1 GCA_021773405.1 Porticoccus sp. | reverse complement strand
CGGATTATTACTACTGACGAATGATGGGCAGTGGTCTCGACAATTGAGTGCGCCGGAAAATAAAGTGGCTAAAGTATATCGGGTGACTTTGGAGAAACCAGTCACTGAAGACTATATCAAGGCATTTTATGAGGGGATGTATTTTCCCTTTGAAGGAATTACTACCAGGCCAGCCAAGCTTCGTATTATTTCTGAACACGAGGCAGAAGTGACACTTACCGAGGGCCGTTATCATCAAATAAAACGTATGTTTGGGCGCTTTAATAATGAGGTTTTGGCGTTACACCGCCATGCCGTAGGATTGTTACCACTGGACCCTTCATTAGTTTCTGGTCAAAGCAGAGAGCTGACAGACCTGGAGGTTAGCCAGATTTTCCCTTCTGCTTGTTCTATTTAGTTTTTCTATCTAGATGTCCTTCTCTGGTATGTGGTCAGAATTGATGCCGTTGTTCGTATACTTGTGCCCAGTGGAAACCGTTTTTGTTAGCCACTTCAGTTTCAAAGTAGTGTTTCATGCGGCGGTTATCTTCTTTGTTATCTTTTAGTGCGGCCCCAATTAAAAAGTGAACCAGGTCAGTTAACTGCATGGCACTGTTTCGGTAGTAAAAGGCGTGAACCCCCATAGCATGGACCACAGAGATCGCTTCTGCGGTAGACATTACTGTGGCGGCTAGTCTGTCAGTGCTTCGTCCATCTAGTGTTTGTCCGTTGCGAAGTTCATGAAAAATAGTTACCAGTATTTCAATAATCGCAGGAGAGGGTTTTACATCGACACCAGATAACCGGATTAATTTTTCAGATTCTCTACTGACTACATCTATTTCATCTTTGATATTGGGAATAGGTGCAATAGTTTCAAAATTCATTCGACGTTTTAGTGCGGCACTCATTTCATGAACGCCTTTATCTAAAGAGTTTGAAGTGGCAATAATGTTAAAGCCATCTCTTGCAAAAAGTACGGAGTCTTCTCCTTCTAACTCAGGAACTTGTATTTGCCGTTCAGACAGAATGGAAAGAATGGCATCTTGAATAAACTGTGGGCAGCGGGCTATTTCTTCAAAACGTACTAACTGGCCTTTCTCCATACCTTGATAAATAGGGCTGGCAATTAAAGCTTCTTTAGTTGGCCCAGTATTTTTTAATAAGGCTTCATTCCAACTGTAGAGTAGCTGGTTGATACTAGTGAGGGCACCACCCTGAATTGTAAGGATAGATTGTCCTGATATAGCACAGGCTAATAATTCTGAAAGCCAAGATTTAGCGGTGCCGGGTTCACCTATCAACATAGCCCCTCGATTGGTTGCCAGGTTGATAATAATTCGCGATATCAAGTCTTTTGATCCAACAAACTTTTTTTCAATGGCAAGTTCAGGGTCACCCAGAATAAATTTCTCAACAGCAAAGGGAGAAAGAGCCCATCCAGGAGGAACAGGGCCTGGATCCCATCGAGAAAGCGTTTCCAGTTCTTCGTGGTATATATTTTCTGCGGCAGGCCGCTGAATAGCTTTTACAGTCATAACGATTTATTCCGTTAGGATGTTTTTTCCCATTGCCACCGAGCTTCGGGAGCCATGCGCTCCTCCGGAAGTATACGAGGCAACTCTGAAAGTGGAATATTGCCTTGAATAACATGGTCTAGGGCGCTATCTCGCATGGTAACCAGGCCACAATCCAGCGCTAATTTTCGTAGCTCACTGACAGGTATATTTCGAGAAATCGCATTACGCAATTCAGGATTAATCTGAAGGTACTCCACCACAGCAACACGTCCATGAGTGCCTGTACCATTGCATTGTTCACACCCTTTTCCGGCATAGGCGTGGAAGCTGTCAGGAGTTCCTTTGGGGAACACTTCTTCAAGAATTTCAATTTCAGGTACGGCTTCTTCTCGACAGTGAGGGCAGATGCGTTTAGCTAGCCTTTGAGCTATAACTGCCAGAAGCTCACTGGCCAGTGAGTTAGGGTTTACACCCAAGTCATGGAGGCGCTGCATGGCATCCACTGAATCATTGCAGTGCAGAGTGGAAAGTACTACATGGCCAGTTTGTGATGCGCGTATGGCTTCTAGAGAGGTTTCGTGATCACGTATTTCACCGACTAAAATAACATCTGGATCTTGGCGGACAAAAGAGCGCATAGCATCAGCAAAATTAAATCCTATGTCAGGTCGAACTCGGGTCTGTTGAATATTTCTAATTGAATATTCAATAGGATCTTCTACGGTAATGACCTTGCGGCTACCGTCATTGGCTAGTAGTTGTAAGCCGGCATATAACGTAGTGCTTTTTCCAGACCCTGTAGGGCCAACTACCAATACGAGTCCTGCTGGGTTTTTAAGTAGGCGTTTATAGTTTTCTGCAATTCCGGGAGAGAGCCCTAATTTTTCAATACTGACAAGTTCAGAGTTTTGAGGGAGGAGGCGGATAACTACATGTTCACTATGTAGAGATGGTTGTACCTGAACTCTCAGGTCAAACAGTGAGTCTCCTACACGTAGCCGGGAGCGACCACCTTGGGGTAGTCGGCGTTCAGCAATGTTAAGTTCAGCTCGCAGTTTGATAACGTTAATCAGTCCTCTTAATTCATTTGGACTGATGTTGTAGTAAGGGACATCCCTCATTTCTCCATCAATTCGAAGCCTTACTCTGACTTCATTGCCATACTGTTCGAGATGAATATCACTGGCGCGCCCAGCTACTGCATCCAGTAGTAATGCTTCGAACAGAGATACTAGGTGAGCACCTATTTCAGGTTTGTGTTCTCCAAGAAGGTCGTCCCCCTCTTTATCTTTATAGGGCTCTTGTGGCTGTGTTAATGGTGGGATTTGTGCTTGCAGACAAAGGTCTGTTGCAGACCAAAGGCGACGAAAATCAGTAGGTGTTACCAATATAGTTTTTATTTTTTTATGGGGAAAAACCACCTGAATTTCTGCCATTGAGGCATTGGGGTTACTGGTGGCAACGACCAGAATATCATTGTCGATATAAAGTGGAATTATATGGTGGTGGTCCAAAAAGGCTCGAGAAAAATGACTAAATATTTTTGGCTCTATGAGTTTTAATAGGCTATCGACATTACCCAATTCGACGCCATATTGCTTTGCCAGAGATCGATACAGTGCCATATCATCCACATTGGTTAGGTGGCGCACTTCATCAATAATTAAGGTTTTGTTGTCATTGGCCCGTCGTCTCGCTTTGGCAAGTACATCATCATTGATAAAACCCAGCTCAATAAGAATTTCATCCTTATTCTGAACAAAATCAATATAGCCATGCTCACTACGTGCATAGTGGTGATGTCCATCTCCCTTGTATTTAACCAATTTAAGCAATGATGAATCAGCGTACTCAACAGCTATCATTTGGCCAAAGGGTGTGAGCTGATTAAGCAGTGCTGATTTGTCTTCAATGTTGGGTGTTGATACGACA
>JAJFKD010000043.1 GCA_021773405.1 Porticoccus sp. | reverse complement strand
TTGGGAACCCCTTTCTCAGAAACTTGTCAGTAAAACTGTCTACATACAGCTAACAACATCAACTTCAAAGGGATAAATTGATGAATCGGTTACTATCATCCTTACTGTTTATTGTGGCCTTTTTGCCTTTGGCAGCGTGCCAGGCAGAGGAACCTTATAAAGCGGGCCTTCAATATGAGGTATTACCGGAAACAGTTTCTACTAGCGATCCTTCAAAAGTAGAGGTTGTTGAGGTCTTTTGGTACGGCTGTAGTCATTGTTTTGCCTTTGAGCCAAAAGTTAAAGCTTGGTTAAAACAGCAAGCCGATGATGTTAAGTTTGTTGGTGTTCCTGCGGTGTGGCATCCATCTATGCGCTTACATGCTAAAGCTTACTACACAGCAAAGGCATTGAAGGTATTTGATAAAATGAACGATGTCATTTTTGAGGAGATGAACCTCAAAAAACAAAAGTTACTAAACGAAGCTGAGATTGCTAGCTTGTTTGTGGCAAATGGCGTTTCAAAAGAACGTTTTAGTAAGGTGTTTAATTCTGGAAGTATTGAAATGGCCGTAGATTTGGCTGAGAAAAAGCAAGCGCGGTATCGTATTCAGGGCACACCAGAACTGGTTGTAAATGGTAAGTTCCGGATATCTGGCCGTGATGCTGGCGGTCATGCTGGGATGTTGAAGGTAGCCAGCTTTTTAGTTGAAAAAGAACGAGCGAACTTAAAATAGCATTTACAGGGGCATAAAGTTTCTGGGCACTAACTAAAATTAGATACTTACATTTAGTGATGTAGAAAGGAGTAATCTCAAAGAGATTGCTCCTTTTCTGATTCTAAGCCCACCTTATGACCTTAATGAATCTACAAAATAATCAACATAACGCGTTCTATATGCCTATTTCAGGCAAATAGCTTTGTTCTTCGTACAATCACGATTAAAATTGCGCGTTTCTTTTTATCTCTTTAATCCCTAGGCAATGAACTATGAAACCGACACAAAAGCCGGCTAACCCTAATTTCTCTTCTGGTCCTTGTAGCAAGCGTCCAGGTTACGATATTTCCTCACTGGATCTTTCTGCTTTAGGTCGTTCACACCGTGCAGCAGTAGGTAAAGCAGCACTTGAGCGTGTGTGTATTGAAACGGCGGAAGTCTTGGGGTTGCCTGAAGGCTATCGTGTTGGTGTTGTGCCGGCATCTGATACCGGGGCTGTTGAAATGGCTTTATGGTCATTGTTGGGGCCACGCCCGGTAGATGTTTTCTCGTGGGAATCTTTTGGTCAGGGTTGGTCATCCGATATTCTGAAGCAATTAAAGCTGGAAGAGGTGAACGATTACGGTGCTGATTATGGCCAGCTACCTGATTTGAACCAGGCTAATTCAGATAATGACATCGTCTTTACTTGGAACGGTACGACATCCGGCGTCAAAGTCCCTAACGGTGATTGGATTGCCGATGACCGTCAGGGTTTAACCATATGTGATGCAACATCAGCTGTTTTTGCTATGGAGATGCCATGGGAAAAGCTAGATGTTGTTACTTTCAGTTGGCAGAAGGTATTGGGCGGAGAAGGTGCCCATGGGATGTTGATCCTAAGCCCAAGAGCAGTTGAAAGGTTGGAAAGTTATACGCCATCTTGGCCTCTACCAAAAATCTTCCGCCTGACAAAAGGCGGCAAATTAATTGAAGGTATCTTTAAAGGCGCAACCATCAATACACCATCAATGCTTTGTGTGGCTGATTATCTGGATGCACTTGATTGGGTAAAATCATTGGGTGGTGCAGAAGCTGTTATTGCAAAGTCTGAAGCAAATCTCAATGTTGTTAAGCAATTTGTTGCCGGGCGTGGTTGGATCAGCTTTTTGGCAGAAGATGTGGCGACATTGTCTAATACCAGTATTTGTTTAAGTCTTGACCTGGATGCGGATAAGGTAAAACAAGTAGTGAAGTTGTTAGAGAAAGAAGGCGTTGCCTATGACATTGGTGCTTACCGTGATGCACCGGCAGGTTTGCGTATTTGGGGTGGTGCAACGGTTGAAGCATCAGACCTTGAAGCGTTAATGCCCTGGATTGAATGGGCTTATCTTGAAGTTGCTTGAGCTGGAAGCCGCTTAAGAGTAATTAACCCTAAATCATTTACCGAATATAACGTTGGATACAAACATGTATAAAGTTCGCACTTATAACCAGATTTCATCTAAGGGGTTGGATCGTTTCCCTCGTGATAATTATGAGATTGCCAGTGAGTTTGCTGAGCCTGATGCCTTTATGTTGCGTAGTCACAAGCTTCATGACGAAGAAATTCCTGCCAGTGTGAGCGCTGTTGCGCGAGCAGGTGCCGGTGTGAATAACATTCCTGTGCCAGAATTTACTAAAAAAGGCATTGTTGTATTTAATACTCCAGGCGCTAATGCCAATGCAGTAAAAGAACTGATTGCTTCGGCACTGTTTATGGCATCCCGAGATATCTTCGGTGGCATGAACTACGTTCAGGGGTTGACGGATATTACTGATGGCGCCGAAATGTCTAAGTTACTTGAAAAGCAAAAGAAACAGTTTGCTGGTTGTGAGGTAGCGGGAAAAACTTTGGGTGTTGTGGGTTTGGGTGCCATTGGCTCTATGGTTGCCAACATGGCACTAGAGTTGGGCATGAATGTTGTAGGTTATGACCCAGCGATTTCTGTTGAAGCCGCATGGCGTTTATCGAGCGATGTAGAAAAAATGGATAATTTGCAAAGCTTGTTAGGTCGAGCTGATTTTATTACTTTGCATGTTCCTGCTTTGGGCATTACCCGTCATTTGATTAACGCTGAAGCACTGCAATGCATGAAGTCTTCTGCCATTTTGCTCAATTTTGCTCGTGAAGAAGTGGTGGATGCCAGCGCCGTACAAAATGCATTGGATAATGGTGGCTTGGGTAAATATGTCACAGATTTTCCTACACCTGAACTTTTGGGCCGCGACAATGTATTGTTGATGCCACACATTGGTGCCAGCACGGAAGAAGCTGAAGAAAACTGTGCCATGATGGCCGCAGACCAGTTGATGGACTACTTGGAAAATGGAAATATTGTTAATTCGGTTAACTTTCCTTCGACTAAAATGCCTCGAAATGGTGGCTATCGTATAACCTTCTGTAACGAAAATGTGCCTAAAGTACTGGGTAATGTGCTTTCACTATTAGCTGACCGTAGTATGAACGTGATTGATATGGTCAATAAAAGTCGTGATGATATCGCCTACAATATCGTGGACGTAGAAACAGAACCAACTGCTGAATTGTTGGAAGAAATTCGCAACGTTGACGGTATTGTTGTTGTTCGAAGCCTTTAAATCTGATTGCTTAAATTAAGGTTTAGTTTTAAGTAAGTGCCCTTTTGTATCTCATATAATTTGTACTTTGTATAAAAGGGCACAGGCTTTCACCTAATTAGATATTTTATAAGCCGGCGATGGCTTAATTGTTACTTTAGAAGCTTGTTGTGTTTATTTTGGCTTCAATCTCATCGATCAATTCAGTGATATTTTCTAGGCGATTTGTTTTTATCTGTTTGTGTAGCTTTTTCACCAATAGTTCTAAGGCTTCTAGCTGAAAAATACCAGCGATACCTAAAAGCTGATGAATGTGTTCCCTAAGCTCCCCTGTGTTGCCAGACTCAAAACTAGCTCTTGCTCCATCAAGTAAATGACGGACTTCTTGTTGAAAAACTTCCACAGAAATATCGTGGGAGGGATTGTCCGTTAATAGTGGTTTTTGCGGGGGAACAATATTTAGTTTCTCGCATATCTTTTCAAGGAGCTCTTGTTCATCAAGGGGCTTGATAAGCAAACCATTGGCTCCAGCTTCAAATAATGCTTTCTCTTCTTGTTGAAGAATATCTGCAGTAACAGCAAGGGTGGGAATGTCAGCATTCAAGTTGTTGCTTTCCCTAAGGGACTGAATAGTTTCAATGCCATTTTTAATTGGCATATGAATGTCGACAAGAAATAAATCAAACTGATCGTGTTGGCAGGCCGCTAATGCTTCATTTCCATTACTGGTTAATGTGCAATATGCACCCAGCCTGCTAAGCAGTGTATCAAGCAACAGCCGAGTAAATTGGTTGTCTTCTGCGATCAAAATATTTATGCCATCAAGCAATTGTGTATCTGCCATGACGGAGTTGGTTGAAGGCTTATCTGTTGTTTGTTTACTCAAGGCACGCTGAAGTTCAGATAGTGGCGGTGGAGATGCCAGGAAAGTAACGGGTTGCAGTTTAGCTCGTTGTTTGGCATTAAACTGCTGATAAAAATTAAATTGTGTTGCCATTAGGATTAATTTAGCTGAGGTTATTGTTCTAACATTCAGCATAAATTCAACGATATTTAAGTCTTTGGGTAACCGTGCTGGTGGACAGAGTATTATCCGGTCGTCACTTTTTAATTCTGTTATAGAGTCGAGAAGGTTTTCCCTTTCGATAAGGATAATATCTACAATGCCAAAACGTTGTAGTGAATGCACAACAGCATTTTTTACAGGGTCATGGCACCCAGTTAATACTACTTTTATTGGTTCAATCTGCCAGTCAGGCTGAGTCACATTCAATAGAAGAGGAAGCGTTATTGTGAAACAAGAGCCTTTATCTGGTGAACTGGAAAGGTTGATTTTACCGCCCATTAAGTCGACCAGGCTTTTAACAATAGAGAGCCCTAAACCTGTGCCGCCATATCGTCTTGAAATAGAGGTATCGGCCTGAGCGAATGCATTGAATAATTGATCTTGGGCTTCATCAAGAATACCAATACCCGTATCCTTAACTTCTATAATAACATCTTGTTTTTTATTGGTTTTTAGGTGAATGTAGACGCCACCTTCATCACAAAATTTAATGGCGTTAGCGATAAGGTTACTCAAAATTTGTTGTATTCGAATGGAATCACCTATTCGATACAGGGGTAACTCTGGTGCGTAATCAATTATGAGCTCTAATCCCTTTCTTTGGGCTTGAGGTGCAAATAGTGCTACAACTTGCTCCGTACATTCTGCAAGGTCTATGGGTTGAGAGGCGAGCTCTACAGTATTTGACTGTAATTTAGAAAAAGCCAAAATATCATCGATTAAGGTCAAAAGATGGAGGGCAGCTTGATCAATAATTTGGCAATAGTGTCTGTCATTTTCGAGAAGGCTGCTGGCTTCCAATAGCCTTACAAAGCCCTGGATGGAGGTAATAGGTGTTCTAAGTTCGTGGCTCATTCGGGCCAAGAAGTCACTTTTTGCCTGGTCAGCAGTTTCTGCATCTTCTCGTGCAGTTTCTAACTCCAGATTTTTTTTCTTAAGGTCGGAGAGGGTTTCATGTAATTGGTGGGTGGCAACACGAATTCGGTCTTCCAGATTAAGTTTTCCCTCGGTGACTGATTCAGCTAGTTGATTAATACCATTAGCAAGAATCGCTAATTCATCTGTTGTACCAGTCTTTGCTCGAGCTTTTAGATCGCCACTGGCCATTTTTTTGATGGTCATGGTGAGCTGGCGAATTGGGGCAATAAGCATCAGGCTTAGTAGGTAGGTCAAAATGGTAGCAATCGCAAAGCCGATAATAGATAGCCATAAAGAGGTGGTAATAATTTCTTGTTGCTTCTCTAGTAATGGCGATTGATCAATCACGACGATGACCCAGCCGATTAGTTCGGCATCAGGTGCCTGTTCTGGGTTTTCTTCTTGATAGTCTGTAAATTCAATACCCGATAGGTAGATAGGTTTTTTAAAGAACAAAAAGTTTTGTTGCTCTATGGATTCCTGGTTCACAAAAGAGGGCAGGGCAAGTTCGGGAAATTCTCCAGAGTTAAATATAAGATCGTGGTTTTTATCCAGGTAAGCAATCCCGGTTACATCTGGTAGACGAGCAACAGTTTGAGCTGTCGTCGATAATAGGGGAATATTTCTTGAATATAAGGCGAAATCAGAAACAGTGGCAAGATAGTCCGAAGCCATTTCGCCGGAGGTATTCAGGCTTTTGGTTAGATCTGTTTTTCGAGCATCGATGGTATATACATTTAAGGCAAAGGTAATTAATAAAAGCGGCAGCAATGCTACGGCAAGGAAGCGTAGGTGAATGGAGCTGTTGAACAAGTTTTTACTTGTCATCTGCCATCGCCTCCTTTTGTTTAAATTGTATATACAGCTCTTTATCTGAAGGTAAAGAAATTCCTAGAGATCTAGCCACAGCTGGATTGGTGCTAAGAGTAAAATAACGTGGGTAAACGGGATTCCAAATAGAGTTATTACCATCCTTTATCCAGCTGGCAATATCTTCAGCGGCTTGCTTCCCAATATCGTCAGGTGAAGAATAAACTGATGCTATAGCACCGGCATTGGTATACGCATTAGAAAATCCGATGACAGGGATTTTATGCTGAAAGCTAAGGTAGAGGATCCATCGGGCTATCGCTTTATTCAATATGGCGTGATCAGGAATAGCAATAAAGAGCTCGCTTTCTGTGACAACAGGTTTTAGGGTCGAAACAGGGTTGTCTTCTTTGCTAAGAAAGTCATATTTGAGCTCCATGCCTCCGGCTTTGGCTAGCATTTCTATTTCAGGCTGGGCACTTCGAGAAATGGGACCAAAAATTGTGCCGAATTTTTTTGCTTTGGGTTTCAGTAGGCAAGCCAGGGTTATCAGTCGTTTGAGCGGTTGGTCTAAATAAATAGCTGAGACTTTTCGAGTGGTTATACGATTGTTGCTTGAATGAATGGAATCATAGGCATTTTTTGGAATAAAAATATTGAGTAATGGCACTTTACTCTCATGATTAAGTGCCTCCGTAGCAGCAGCAGTTCCAATGGCAACAATTAGGTTATATTGGTTTAGTGGCTCTCTTTGCTGTTTAAATTGCTCTACGGTCAGGGTATGGAAGTCGTTGTTGGGGATACCTTGAGCAGAGGCATTTATTTGTATGCTTTGAGCGACTTCCTGATAGTAGGAAACCTTGCTTGAGAGTAACAACAGGGTTTTTGCATGTGTTAGCTGGGTGGTGCAGAGCAGGCACAGCAGCAACACAATACGTAAAATGTGGTTTTTACATAAATGTTGCCATCTCAATTGAAAAGTAACGCCATCCATGGGTCGTTGTTCTATCTCTTTATCCAAGCTGAATTATAGTCGTTTTTTTTGCTATCAATATTGCGGTGTTGTAAAAATAAATTTGCTTTTAATCATTGATAGCAGCAGTCCCTTAGGGCAAATCCAGTGTGACTTTTAGGTAATACCTGCTTTCAAATACATTGTTTTCTCCATGTTCCATGTAGTCTTCTCCTAGATTTTGACCAATCAGTATAATACTTCCTTGGGTTGAGGCTATAGAAAAGTTAAAACGTAGTTGAGCGTCGATTCGTACAAATTGATCCACTTCATTGCCATCTTTCCAGTCAGCATCGGTCATATGGTAGGCATTGAGGCTGGCGTCAAAGGAATGGGTGAGTTTTTGGTTTAGCAGTAAACCAGTTGTATGTCGTGGCCCGTGTTCGCTTAGGGTACTGAGGCCAAAGACAGGTTCATAGCTTGAAATATGTTCGCCATCTACATCGCGATATCCATAATGTCCGGTAACCAATGTTTTATGGTTAGGTTGATAGCGAACCTGAATTTCAGCACCTTTCATTTCCCATTCGGCAACATTGCCACGCACAGAAAAATTCTCTGCTGGGTTGAATAACGGTAGGCCTATATCAGCAGATTGCTGATAAACATCAAACGCATTGCGTACCTCTTCCCGAAATAGCCTTACATCAACGGTTAAGCCATCATTTGGGAATGTAGCGAGATAACCTAGCTCAATGCTTTTAAGTCGCTCTTCATCAATATTGGATTCACTGCGTCTAATGGCGGTGACCAGAAGCTGATTATCAATGATATCGGCATTGAACTCCTTCGCTTCAATTAGCGTTGGCGAACGTTTTCCCATGGCATAGGCAACACGAACGGTATGTTGATCATTGATATGGTAGTTCGCACCTAGACGGCCTGAAGCAATGGTATCCACTAAGCTGTTATCTTCCAGCATCAGCCCTGTATTAAAAGTCCAATGGTGGAAAGGTTGCCACTCAACATGACCAAATAAACGTCGACTTGTGAGGGTCTCATCATCGTTATGCCCAAAAATGGTTTGGCCTTTAACGCGATCGTAACGAATTCCTGCTCCCCAGGTGGTACGGAACTGGTTAGTTAGCTGCATGTGATGTTCAAGTTCGAAATCATAGCGTTCCGATACGGTGTGTTTTGAACCGACGATAAAATTCTGGTCATCAATATCGACATCGAAAAAGAGGTTTAACAGTGGATTGACATCCTCCGGGGCGATTGGGGTATTGAGTTCTTCGGTCAGCAGATCCGAGAGCAGACCCTGGTTGACGAAATTTTCACCCTCCAATTTGTTGTGATAAGCGTGAAGTTTCAGTGTATCTGTTGAATTTAAATCACGTGTCCACTTTAGTGATTGGTACTGACTTTCAAAATCAACTCGAGAGTATTCGTCCGGGTGATCTACATCGCCCCAGCCCATATTGTTGTGGTTAAACCCGACTTGGAGATCAATAATGTCGGAGACATTGGGCGTATACATACCTCGAAAATTAAAGCCCAGACTTTCTTTTCCATCTTTAAGCGGGCCCTGATCATCACCTGTGTCTACTGAGGGAAACCCTTCGTTGTGTTGATAATTAACACTGACCCGGTAGTCAAATTTATCCAAATGGCCACTGTATCGAACATGCCCCTCTCTTGTTTGTCTGTCTCCAACAGTAAAGCGTTGGTGTACGCCACTCTCCTGTTGCGGTTTTTGGGTAATAATATTGATGGCACCCATAAACGCATTGGAGCCTTGGGCTGGGGCATTAGAACCGCGAATAATTTCGATGTGGTCTACTTCATCGAGAGTAATACCTAAAGATCCCCATTCAATACCAGCAAAAGAGGGTTCGTAGATTGAGCGGCCATCAATCATGACTTCCATATGGTTAGGAAATTGATCACCAAAACCATGGTAGCCAATGCCGTAGCGATTGCCATTAATGTAATAGGCCTGAAAGCCTGGAACTAATCGAAAGACATCAACCCAGCTGACAGCACCTGAAGCATCAATCATTTCTCGATCAATAATACTGACACTCGCAGGTACACGGCTCATAGATTGATTCATTCTTGATGCAGAAGAAACAATGGGTAGCTCACCTAAGATATCTTCCTCGGTAAAAAAAGTAGTGTTTTGTTCGTCAGCAAAGCTAAAGCTGGTCAAAATCAGTGTGATGGACGCGAGGAAGATTTTTAAACCGTGCATATCAAAACCAAGGGTATTCATTATTAGGAAAATTATTAGAACAATAATGGAGAGGTGGTATTTTAAGTCTCTGCTGCGCCTATTGAAACAAGAGAATACAGAGGGCATATAGTAGATATAGGGTATTTGGAAGGGTTAACTCTATTTACGATGCGGAGTTAACGCTAAAATGGTCAGCTTCTCTGGAGAAGTTATATGTCACTCGAAGATAACCGTCGGGAATATCAATATGGTCGCTTGACTAGCGATTCGTTGCATAGCTCGCCGTTTGAGCAATTTAATGTGTGGATGGATCAGGCAGTTGACTCAAGCTTGTCTGATCCAACGGCTATGTGTTTGGCAACAGTTGATGAAGAGGGTAAGCCTTGGCAACGAATGGTATTGCTTAAAGGTTTTGATGTGAAAGGCTTTATGTTCTATACCAATTTGGGGAGTCGTAAGGCACACCATATTGCCGAAAACCCCAATGTCAGTTTGATTTTTCCCTGGATGAGACTAGATAGACAGGTGATTATTGGAGGAAAGGCTGAAAAACTGACCAAGACAGAGGTATTAAAATACTTTTTAAAACGTCCTAGAGGAAGCCAATTGGCGGCTTGGGCATCAAAGCAAAGTAGTCGCATTACATCGCGGCAGGCCCTTGAAGCTCAATTTATCCAAATGAAACAGAAATATGCAGAGGGTGAGGTGCCATTACCCGATTTTTGGGGAGGCTATCGGGTTGTTCCCTCTGAGTTTGAGTTTTGGCAGGGTGGAGAATCCCGGCTTCACGACCGTTTTCAGTATCTATTGAAGGATAACAGTTGGGTTATTTCTCGGCTTGCACCGTAGAGAGCTCATCCCTTAGGAGCAATTTCTATAATAAACACACATAAAAAAGCCCGGCAAATTGCCGGGCTTTTTATTGGTGCTACTTTAATTGCGATAACGTGCTTTTACTTTCTTTTCATTGAAAGGAAAAACTCATCATTAGTCGTGGAGCCTTTCAATTTATCAATAAGGAACTCAATGGCATCTGCATCTTCCATACTGTGTAACAACTTGCGCAAAATCCATACTTTTTGTAAGTCATCTTCGCTCATTAATAGATCTTCACGACGTGTACCAGAACGACGAATATTAATAGCCGGGTAGACACGCTTCTCTGATACTTTCCGATCCAGGTGTAACTCCAGGTTACCGGTACCTTTAAATTCTTCGTAAATAACCTCATCCATTTTAGAGCCAGTTTCTACCAGTGCCGTGGCAACAATTGTGAGGCTGCCACCTTGTTCGATATTTCGAGCGGCACCAAAGAAACGCTTGGGGCGTTCCAAGGCATGGGCATCAACACCACCGGTCAATACCTTGCCAGAAGACGGCTGAACCGTGTTATAAGCACGCGCCAGGCGGGTTATGGAGTCGAGCAGAATAACGACGTCTTTTTTGTGTTCTACCAAGCGCTTGGCTTTTTCGATCACCATTTCAGCAACCTGAACGTGGCGTGAAGGCGGTTCGTCGAAGGTAGATGCAACCACTTCACCGCGAACAGTTCGTTGCATTTCGGTCACTTCTTCAGGACGCTCATCAATCAGTAATACAATGATATGGCATTCAGGGTTATTGCGAATAATGGCCTGTGCCGTGTGCTGCATCATGATGGTCTTACCGGCTTTAGGTGGAGCTACAATAAGCCCACGCTGGCCCTTGCCAATGGGGGAGATCAAATCGATGATACGACCGGTCAAATCTTCCGTAGAGCCATTGCCTGCTTCCAATACCAGGCGTTCATCTGGAAACAGAGGTGTAAGGTTTTCAAATAAAATTTTATTGCGCGCATTTTCTGGCTTGTCGAAATTAATTTCATCAAGCTTGAGCATGGCGAAATAACGCTCACCCTCTTTAGGTGGGCGAATTTTTCCTGCAATACTATCGCCTGTTCTGAGATTAAAACGCCTGATCTGGCTAGGCGAGACATAAATGTCATCTGGACCTGCCAGGTAAGAGCTGTCAGAAGATCTTAAAAAACCAAAACCATCGGGTAGGATTTCTAAAACACCATCACCGTAGATGTCTTCACCACTTTTGGCGTGGCGCTTGAGTATGCTAAAGATAACATCCTGCTTTCTTGAGCGAGCGAGATTATCAAGTCCAATCTCTGAAGCTATTTTTAGTAGTTCATCAATGGGTTTGGTTTTAAGTTCAGTAAGATTCATAAATGCAGACATAGGATATTGTTAGAATTTGGATTGGCTGGCAGCCAGAGTTTTGTGTCATGCCCTAGGAAGAGGGGTGTCAAAGATTTTGTGATGTTCTCAGTTTAGAAGTACTTAATGCAGTTGTGCCAGTATAGGCGTGCCTTTTAGAAATCGCAACAAGATAGAGGTTGCAACAATGCGGCAGTGCAAATGCACTGCCGCACACTAATCATAGGCTGGCATCAATGAATTCAACTAATTGTGTTTTTGATAAAGCGCCAACTTTGGTCGCTTCAATATTGCCATCTTTAAACAAAATTAATGTAGGGATACCACGAACATTAAACTTTGAAGGTGTTTCCGGATTAGCATCGACATCCATTTTGCATACTTTAATTTTTCCAGCATATTCCGTTGCCAGTTCATCAAGAATTGGTGCGATCATTTTGCAGGGGCCACACCAGGCAGCCCAAAAATCAACCAGTACTGGTACATCGGCGCCGAGAACGTCGCTTGCAAAAGCGGAATCGGTCACGTGAACGATATTGTCGCTCATATGGGGTCTCCAAATTAATGTGAATTCAATAGTGCAGAGGTAGAATAGGGGTAAATGATAACACTCACTCGGTGGGGAGTGAACAAGTTCCATTCTATATGCGCTATGAAAATTTTTAGGGAAAAAGTAAAGGAAGAGTCGGTTGAATAATCAGCAAGATAAATATGGTGGTAAGACAGACGGTATGACAGAAGGTATGACTCTGGCGGCTATTGATTTGGGTTCGAACAGTTTCCATATGGTAGTAGCCCGGGCCAGCCATAATGAAATGAGGCCCATAGAAGCATTTGCCGAACGCGTACAGCTAGCCTTAGAAATGGAAAAAAATAATTTATGCCTTGAGGCTATTGCTCGAGGACTCTCATGCCTTTCCCGTTTTCGCCAAGCACTTGATACGCTCAAGCCAGATATGGTGAGAGTGGTTGGCACCAATGCACTTCGTGCAGCAAAAAATTCCGGTGAGTTTATTCACCCTGCAGAGGTGCTCTTGGGTTACCCAGTAGAAATCATTTCTGGTCGAGAAGAAGCCAGGCTGGTGTATCTGGGGGTGGCACATTCCCTGGCAGATGATGATAGTGCCAGGCTGGTGGTTGATATTGGTGGAGGCAGTACAGAGTTGGTGATTGGCCAGCGTTTTGAGCCAAAACTTCGTGAAAGCCTGCATATGGGTTGTGTGACTTATACAGACCGTTTTTTTCCTGCCGGGAAAATATCCAAAAAGTATTTTGAAAAAGCTTACCGTGCGGCTTACAAAGAAGTTTTAAATATTAGAAAGCCGTATAAAAAGCATGGGTGGGAAAATGCCGTTGGTTCTTCTGGCACCATGAGAACTGTTGAGCAGGTTATTTGTGCCCAGGGTTGGAGCAAAGAAGGTATAACGGCGAGTGGATTACAAAAGCTTCGTAAAATGCTTTTAGAAAGTAAACACATGGATGAATTACCCGAATTGGAGGGCTTAAGTGAGCGCAGGCGCCATGTCATCGTGCCGGGGGTGGCCATTATCTGTGGCATATTTGACGCGCTAGGTCTTGAGCATATGGACACATCACCAGGCGCCCTAAGGGAGGGTGTTGCTTATGACATGTTGGGGCGGTTATCTCACGAGGATGTAAGGGAAAGAACTGTTTCTGCCATGATAAAACGCAGTGATATCGATGAGCAAAATGCCGAGCAGGTAGAAAGAATGGCCATACTGCTGTTTGATGCTGTATCCAGAGACTGGGTGCTGGATCAGGGTGATAAAGAGCTGCTTAGTTGGGCTGCCAGATTACATGAAGTAGGTTTGAGTGTTGCTCACACCCAGTTTCATAAGCATGGCCAGTATTTAATACAGCATTCAGATTTACCTGGCTTTAGTAAGCAAGAGCAACAAGCACTGGGTTTACTGGTACGTAGTCACCGACAAAAATTTCCTATCGATGATTTTACACCCTACAGTGAAAGGCAATCGCAACGCTTAAAACGTTTAAGTGTGCTGATACGTCTTGCTGCGTTATTTAAATACGTCACCTCTATAGAGGATATCCCACCGTTTATTACCCGGGTTAATGAAGGTGGTTTAACATTACTTTTTGCTCGAGGTTGGCTTGCTCGCAACCCCTTAACAAGTGCTGTTTTAAAATCAGAACGGCAACAACTAAAGAAAATAGACTTCGAGCTTGAGTTGGCGGAGCGCTAATCAGCCAACTTTTCTAATAGGATAGCTTGGGCAGCACGCTGGTATTCATCTTTTCCTGGTGTGTTCAGGATGTAGTTGCCATCAGACTGCAGTTCCCAGCTTTGATAGTTGTCTGTTAAATAAATCTGTAAATCATTTCTGATCCTTGCCTGTAGTCTTGCACTCAGTATGGGGAAACAAATTTCCACACGATGCATTAGGTTACGCTCCATGGCATCGGCGCTAGCACAGTAAATATGGGGCGCTGCATTGAGGAAGTAGTAAACCCTGGAATGCTCAAGAAAGCGGCCAACAATGGACCGCACTTTAATATTTTCAGAAACCCCAGGTACGCCAGGTCTTAAGCAGCACATACCGCGAATAATCAAATCAATGGTGACACCCGCAATGCTTGCTTCATAAAGCGCCAAAATAATTTTTGGCTCGGTGAGTGCATTCACTTTAATAATGATATGTGCTTCTTTACCTTCTCTTGCCGCTTCAGCTTCAGCTTCTATCAAGCGGAGCAGGTTTTTCTTTAGGGTAAAGGGCGCGCTAAACAGCTTTTTAATTCGTTCAGCCTTACCCATACCTGTTAGTTGCTGAAAGATTTTATGCACATCACTGGATAAGTCTGGGTCAGAAGTCAGCAAACTGTAATCAGTATAAATACGGGCATTACCAGAGTGATAATTTCCAGTACCTAGGTGTACATAACGTCTCAACTGAGTGCCTTCCCGACGAACTATCAGTAAAGCCTTCGCGTGGGTTTTAAAGCCAACTACACCGTAAGTGACAACGGCACCGGCTTCCTGAAGCTGGGTAGCAAGTTGCAGGTTTTCCTCCTCATCGAAGCGAGCTCGCAGTTCAATAACTACGGTTACCTCTTTCCCTGCGCGAGCAGATTCGAGCAAAGCATCGACAATTTCTGAGGAAGCACCGGTGCGATAGAGCGTCATTTTAATAGACAACACATCAGGGTCTTTGGCCGCTTGTCTGAGAAGGTCGATGATGGGGGTGAAAGACTCAAAGGGATACTTCAGCAAAATATCTTCTTTGCGCATGACATCAAACATACTGACGTCTTTATCACGTAGCTGCTTTGGAATAGAAGGAGTAAAAGGCGGGAAATTTAAATCCGGGCGATCCAACATACTTGTTAGTTGCATCATACGACCCAGGTTAACCGGGCCATCTACTCGATAGAGTTCGTCTTCTGTCAGGTTGTATTGATCCAACAAAAAACTGACGAGATCTTCAGGGCATTGTTCGTCTACTTCCAGCCGAACAGCACTACCAAATCTTCGCGAATGTAATTCACCGCGTAATGCTCTGGCAATATCTTCAACCTCTGCCGCATTCAAGTCTAAATCAGCATCACGAGTAATTCTGAATTGGAAACAACCTGTGGTTGTCATGCCGTTAAATAAGTCATCAATATGGGTTTCGATAAGTGACGATAACAGCACAAAGTTATCGCCATCGCTACAAAGTTCATCTGGAATTCGTATCAGGCGAGGTAAAGAACGTGGTGCTGGCACGATGGCCATACCACTGTCCCGGCCAAAGGCATCTTTGCCTTCCAAGGAGACAATAAAGTTAAGGCTTTTGTTTACTAATCGAGGAAAAGGGTGTGCTGGGTCCAGGCCAATAGGGCTGATAATGGGCATCACCTGATTGCGAAAATATTCTTCCGCCCATTTGGCCACTGACTTATTCCAGTCTTGCTGGTTAAGAATACGAACCCTGTTACGGTTCAACGTTGGCAGCAGCACATCGTTGAGTATATGGTACTGTTTCTCCATGGCGAGCTTAATCTGTTCGCTAAGAATATGCAGCACATCCTGTGGTCGCATACCATCTGTGCTTACCGTTTCACGGGCAAAACTGACTTGGCGTCTAAGGCCTGCGAGACGGATTTCAAAAAACTCATCCATATTGCTATTGAAGATCATCAAAAACTGAAAACGTTCTAGCAGTGGATAATCTTCATTTAAGGCTTGCTCTAGAACCCTAAGGTTGAATTGCATCAAACCAATGTGACGATTAATAAAATACTCAGAACTGTTGAGATTGATCTCTTCTTTTTCCGTGGTTTTCTGAGTTATGTTGTTGGAAGATGACTCATTCATATATTGCCTTTTGCCCACACTCACTATTTCAGTGTTTTGTTATTTACAAATATTCTTATGCTCAATGTATTTCATTTTTTTGTCACTTTTATGACAAAAATCACCGGTGTTTCACCTTTTAGCGTGATGCCTTGCCCTTTATATTGAACTGACAGTCCAAAAATAGTTCTAAACCGGGCAGATAATGCTTAGGCTGGCTAGGATCCTGGCGTCAAACAAACACATACTAATAAAGATAAAAACTTGTGAAAAAAATAGCTCTTCTCTTAGTTATAGCCCTTATTGTGGGCAGTTACCTCTTTTTTGATGGTCAACAGTACCTCAGTCTGGATTTTTTTCAGAATTTATACAAACAAGAGCCACTTCTGACTGCTGCGGTCTATTTTGTTATCTATGTTGTTGCCACAAGCCTATCGTTCCCGGGAGCCGCCCTACTAACAATTATTGGCGGCATGATTTTTGGATTATGGGTGGGGCTATTGTTGGTTTCTTTTGCCAGTTCGCTGGGTGCAACTCTGGCCTTTTTGGTCTCTCGCTTTTTATTGCGTGACTGGGTGCAAAGCAAATTTGCCAATTATTTGGGTGCCGTAAATAAAGGTATTGAAAAAGACGGCGCCTTTTATTTGTTTTCCCTTCGGCTGATCCCAGTGGTGCCATTTTGGGTAATCAATCTCGTTATGGGTGTCACCCCCATGAAAGCCGTAGTTTTTTATTTGGTTAGCCAAGTGGGGATGCTGGCAGGTACCGCTGTCTATGTGAATGCGGGAGCTGAATTGGGTGCGGTAGAAGAGTTCTCTACTGCGGGTATTCTCTCGTTGCCATTGCTGCTTTCTTTTGTGATGTTGGCCCTTTTCCCTTTTATTGCCCGTGGATTGTTAGGCATGGTACAGCGGCGTAAGGTTTATAAGGATTACGTTAAGCCAAAATCCTTTGATACCAATATGGTGGTGATCGGTGCGGGCAGTGCCGGGTTAGTCAGTTCCTATATTGCATCAGCGGTTAAGGCCAAAGTCACTTTGGTAGAAAAACATAAAATGGGTGGCGATTGCCTTAATACTGGCTGTGTGCCAAGTAAAGCCTTAATTAAGGCAGCCCGAACCGTAAATGATATTCATAAAGCAAAAGACCTAGGTATTCATGTCGCAGATCCAACCGTTGATTTCCCTGCTGTTATGGAGCGTGTCAGGCAAGTGATACGGGATATCGAACCCCATGACTCAGTAGAGCGTTATAGCTCTTTAGGGGTGGATTGCCTTCAGGGTGAAGCAACTATTTTGTCCCCCTGGGAAGTCAGTGTAGACGGCAAAACCATCACCACCCGCAATATTGTTATTGCCACAGGTGCGCGTCCATTTGTGCCTCCTATACCGGGCCTGGATCAGTTAGATTATTTAACTTCAGATAACCTTTGGGGCATCAATGAATTACCGAAAAGGCTTTTGGTGTTAGGTGGTGGTCCTATTGGCTGTGAACTAGCCCAGGCCTTTAATCGGTTGGGTTCCAAAGTCACTCTGGTGATGAGGCGATCTCACCTAATGCCCAGAGAAGATGAAGATGTTTCTGAATATATCCGTCAGAAATTTATTGAAGAAGGAATTGAGGTATTAACGGATTATCAGCCAGTTAGTTTTGAAACCCGAGATGGTGAAAATGTTGCATTGTTAGAAGCAGCAGGGGAAAAAACAACGGAGAAAAAAGAAAGAGAAGTAAGTTTTGACAAAGTGCTAGTAGCCCTTGGACGTAAGGCAAACACTGATAGCTTGGGTCTGGAAAACATGGGTATTGAATTAAATCCAAATGGCACTGTGACAGTAGATGAGTATCTACGAAGCCGTTATCCTAATATCTACGCCTGTGGTGATGTCGCAGGTCCCTATCAGTTTACTCACACTGCTTCACATCAGGCATGGTATGTAGCGGTGAATGCGCTATTTGGCCGTTTTAAAAAATTCAAAATAGATTATTCCGTAGTGCCCTGGGCAACCTTCACCGATCCAGAAGTGGCTCATGTGGGTTTGAGTGAAGCTGATGCGAAGGCAAAAGATATTCCCTATGAAATTACCAAATACGGCATCGATGACCTAGATCGCGCTATTGCCGATAACACTGCCGAGGGTTTTGTAAAAGTACTCACTGTGCCGGGTAAAGATAAAATACTCGGTGCCACCATTGTGGGCTACCATGCAGGTGATTTATTAACAGAATTTGTAACCGCTATGAAGCAAGGGTTAGGCCTGAAAAAAATATTGGGTACTATCCATAGTTACCCAACTATAAGTGAAGCCAATAAATTTGCGGCGGGGGAATGGAGTAGGGCGCATGCGCCACAATCATTGTTAAAGTGGGTTGAGAAATATCACGGTTGGCAACGTAAGTAAAAATACGATAGGCAATAAATTTTATATTAAGAGCGGTTTATGCAAGTAGGCATTAATTAAGGAATAAAAAGTGGACGAAAAAGTAAAAGAACAAAAAGTACAAGAAGAAGTGCAGGAAGAAGTACAAAAGTATTACGGCAAAGAATTATCTGGATCAGAGGATTTAAAAACCGACGCCTGTTGTACTTTGGATAATATTCCAACGCACTTAAAACCTATTATGGAAAAAATCCATCCAGAGGTTTCCAGCAAATATTATGGCTGTGGATTAGTGGCTCCCGAATTGCTCGAAGGCATGCGCATCCTGGATTTAGGCAGCGGTTCTGGCCAGGACTGTTATGTGTTGTCTTCATTAGTAGGCGAGAGCGGTGAAGTCGTTGGTATCGATATGACCGATGAACAATTGGACGTGGCTAATCGACACATTGATTATCATCGAGAAGCATTCGGTTTTTCAAAGCCCAATGTACGTTTTATTAAAGGCTATATCGAAAAACTCGATGAATTAAATTTAGAAGATGAAAGCTTCGATATTATTGTTTCCAATTGCGTGATTAATTTATCACCGGATAAACAGGCGGTGTTGGCCCAAGCCCACCGTTTATTAAAACCTGGTGGAGAACTTTATTTTTCCGATGTTTATGCAGACCGACGAGTTCCGGCAGCATTAATGGCAGACCCAGTTCTTTATGGAGAATGCCTTAGCGGTGCGCTCTATTGGAATGATTTTATTCAGCTGGCTAAACAAGCGGGCTTTGCCGATCCGAGGTTAGTGGAAGACCGTGCACTGGGAATCGATAACGTAGAGGTGCAAAATAAAATAGGCCATATTAATTTTTATTCTGCTACATACCGTTTATTTAAATTAACTGAACTGGAGCAGAGCCGAGAAGATTATGGGCTGTCAGTGATTTATAAAGGCGGTATTCCAAATAATGGCTGTGCCTTTGAATTGGATAAACAAAACAGAATGCCAAAAGGAAAAACAGTTTCTGTGTGTGGTAATACCTATCAGATATTAAAGGGCTCCCGGTTTTCAGAGCATTTTGAATTTGTAGGAAACTTTGATCAACACCAAGGCATATTTAAACAGGGTGATAATGCACTGCCTTTTACAGAAGATAGAAAAGAAAGTGGCGGGTGTTGTTAAAATTTACGAGTGTTATGCATACAGGACTGTAATTATGATTTGGCAAGAAGCTCTGGAGTTTCTGGGTGGTGCTACGGCGATCTCTGTAACAATTGGTTATTTGGGGAAAAAGGCAATAGAAGCTTACCTACAAGGGCGTGTCGAATCACATAAAAATGAGCTAGAAAAAATTGCTACCGAGCACTCTATAAGATTCCAAAGCCTTCACACTACACGTGCCGAGGTTATTCAAGAGTTTTATGAGAAACTTGTTGCTCTTGATGAAGCCCTTTATTCGACCCTAAGGCCTCTCCAGGTCGTTGGTGATCAAGGCCTAGAAAACAAAGTAGGGGAGCTCTCAATTCAGTTTAATAAATTAAGAGAGTGCTACTTGCCAAAAAGAATATTTTTTGAAAAAGGCATATGTGAACTCATAGATAATATTTTAGAAACAGCTAAAGGAGTTTTCTATGATATTACTACTTACCCTGTAGATATTGAAGATACTATCTATAAGTATGACAGGGATTTATTGCAAGAAAGACATCAGTTTTGGAAGAAGGCAAGAGAAATTCATCAAAATGAAATTACAGAACTAAAAGGTCAACTTGAAGATGAATTTAGAAAACTGCTTGGGCTTTAGGCATAACAAGGGTATGTAATTGGGATAAATTTTCTCTAATATGAAATTTTATAAATCCGGTTCATCAAATACTTCCAGCAGGTTATTTAAAAATTTATGCCCTTTTTCTGTGGGTATTAAGTTACTGTTTTCTTGTTCCATCAATCCTATTTTTTGAAGTTTATTCAAAGCGTGCTGAATAGCTTCAATTGAAATACCCGTTCTTTCGGAAAAAAATTGTTTCGGTACACCCGTATTTAATCGCATTGTATTCATCATAAATTCTAGCGGTAATTCTTCTTTGGGAATGGTTTTACAGCTTGCGGTATAAGAATTTTCCCTGGCTAAATAATCTTCAGGTTTTCGTGTTTTTGTGGTGCGAATAATTCGTTGCTCGTCGACTAATGTAACTTTTC
>JAJFKD010000042.1 GCA_021773405.1 Porticoccus sp. | reverse complement strand
AGGTGCCTTTGATGTAGCGATCGGCCAAAAATAAATTCTTTTCTGGATCGAAGGCCTGAGTGATTTCTCGTGTAGCAATATGGCCATTTTCACGTAGGCGTGTATAGATCAGGGATGACAGTTCCTGGTTCTCTTCCGAATGGGTAGAGTGGAAGTTGTCAAAGTTGATCAGGAAGTCGCTGAAATCCTGTTCGTGTTCAGCTTTTACCTCAGCAATTTGTTCTTCAGGTGAAATACCACGTTGCTCAGCTTTTAACATAATCGCCGTACCATGGGCATCATCGGCACAGACGTAGTAACATTCGTGACCGCGCATTTTTTGGAAACGAACCCAAATATCAGTTTGGATATATTCCACCAAATGCCCCAGATGAATTGATCCGTTGGCATAGGGTAGTGCACTGGTAACAAGGATTTTTCTTTGTCTGGACATAGGCTGAAGCAAAGGTTCGGTCATGTTGTTAGGCTGCTATAATTGGTCGTTCGTATTTTAAGTATGTTGATCAGCTTGTTATGAGGTCACACACTAATGCTAAAAAGTGCGCCACTATAACGGTTTTCCCTTGGATTTTCATTAGTATACGTGAGGATAAATGATGGCAGAGGCACCAGCTCAGGAAGCTCTACAAGACACATTGAGCAACGTTAAACATATTATTGCAGTAGCTTCTGGTAAAGGGGGAGTGGGTAAGTCCACCACATCAGTTAATTTAGCACTGGCTTTGGCTAAACAGGGTGCGAAAGTCGGTATTGTCGATGCTGATATATATGGCCCAAGCCTGCCTATGATGCTTGGTGTTGCCGAGGGAACCAGGCCCGAAATTGTAGATCAAAAATACTTTATTCCTGTGGAGGCACTCGGTGTTTCTGGACAGGGAATAAAGTCCATGTCTATGGGTTACCTGGCCACAGATCAAACTCCCATGGTATGGCGTGGCCCGATGGCAAGTGGGGCACTGCTGCAAATACTGACCCAAACCCTGTGGGGTGAACTGGATTATTTGGTGGTTGATATGCCTCCAGGTACAGGTGATATCCAACTGACATTGGCACAAAAAGCACAGTTATCGGGTGCAGTAATTGTCACCACGCCACAGGACATCGCTTTACTTGATGCCCGTAAAGCCATCGAAATGTTCTACAAAGTGAACATTCCGGTGTTAGGCATTGTTGAAAATATGGCTGTTCACAGTTGTAGTCAATGTGGCCATCAGGAACATATCTTCGGTGAAGGCGGCGGTCAGAAAGTTGCCTCTGAATACCAGACTGAAGTACTTGGTTCACTACCGTTATCATTAGATATTCGGGAACAAATGGATTCAGGTAAACCTTCTGTCATATCAGAACCAGAGGGATCAGTTGCGACGGCTTATGGTCAGGTCGCCTGTAAAGTGATAGCACTTCTCGCGGATAAAGCATCCCCAGGTGGGCCGGAAATTGTTATTGAGTGATTTTGTTGATTGAGTAACATTTTTAATGGAAGAAGTTTCTTAAAGTAACTCTTATAAAGTAATTCTTATAAAGTAACCGTCCATCAAATAAGTCTTATCAAGTAACTAATATTGACACAAGCCTATGGAAAAGGAATGGCCGTTATCCGCCCAATAAGCATTTACCTAATATTTATCGGTGTTTTGCTGATGCTCAGCGGCTGTTCAACGTATCAGCCCAGTCAGGTGAGCAATATCTGTGGAATCTTTCGTGGTGAAACTGATTGGTATGAAGATGCTAAAGCTGCTAATAAACGCTGGGGTACACCTATTAGCTTAATGATGGCCATCATCAAGCAGGAGTCTACATTTCGAGCAGATGTTAGGCCCAAAAGGCCTACCTTTTTCTTTATTCCTTTACCAAGACGGTCCTCTGCCTACGGTTACCCCCAGGCCCAAGATCCAGCATGGAATGACTACCGAAAGGCAACTGGAAACTGGAGCCATGATCGAGATGACTTCGGAGATGCCATCAATTTTGTTGGCTGGTATACCGATGTGTCTCAGAAAAAATTAGGTATTTCAAAATGGGACCCTTACAAGCAGTACTTGGCGTACCATGAAGGCTGGGGTGGATACTCAAGAGGTTCTTTCAACAAAAAGCCTAGTTTGTTACGAGTGGCGTCCAAAGTGCAAAGTCAGTCCGAAACCTACAATGCCCAGTTAAAAACTTGTAGCAAAGCATTGGATGATGCGGTCGACGGCTGGTTTTAATCTTTTAGTAATTATATGGCTAGGATTTAATAGAGATTTCTTCTGCCTGCGTAACTGTTTTTGCTTCAGCCCGTTCAATCATCTTGACGATGGCAGATTGAATAACTTCGTCCTCTCTGGCATCAGATTTACTTTTAAACCTTTCTTCCATCGGGCTTGAACCCTCTTCAGCAATAAAAGTAACAATTACTTCTTCAGCAAAATCAGAGCGACTACCTGTGTAGGAAATTGAGATTTCAGGGTACCCCTTAAATCCCATCTTTACTCTTTTGGCAATTCTCTTTTTAGATTTATCTAAATTCATGGTGATTTTCCAGGTAAAGTGAAGCGCTCAGTTCATTCCAGCTCAGTTCAATGCAGGGGTTAGTTAGACCTCTTGCTCTATATTTTGTGTTTATTTAACAAGCTCTATGCTGTTATCTGTAATTTTTATTTTCCCTTGTTTATACAGTTTTCCAATTGCTTGCTTAAATACTTTTTTGCTGACTTGAAACGCATGTTCAATGTCTTCAGGGGAGCTTTTATCGTTAAACCCGCTTTTCCCGCCAGCAATCTCAAGGTATTCCATAATTTTTCTGGTAGTAGAGGAAACGTGCTTGCCTTTTTTCGGATGCAAGGAAACATCTATCTTTCCATCAGCTCTAACAAGTTTTATATAGCCTTTGAGTTCTTGGCCTTCTTGGTACTCTTCATAAACCTGATTTCCATAAACCAATCCTATGTACTCATCATTGATGATGACTTTTATTCCCAGCTCGGTAAAAGCATCTATCTCTACATCTACTTCCTGCCATTCAGCAAATACGCCAGGCTCAACGGTTTCTTTCAAAAAGTTATAATTATCATTCATGGTGTAACCATAATTTATGTTTCGTTGCTTACTTCTAATGCCGCCCACAAGGTAAGGATGTCGAAATTAAAAGGGGGGCGCTTTTTCTTTAGTGAAAGAAGCCTAATCCCTGCTTTTGTAGCCCAATCCCTGTCTTCTGATCATAGATAAACATCATTCAAAATGAAACACTTCCTATCTATTGCTCGTCGATAGGACCATACTGATCTTGTTACGCATTGACTTGGTTGTTTGTATCGAAGTTTCTGGTAACAACAGTCCTTAGGTTAGCTCAAACTGGCTTTAGGTTTATGACGTTTGAAAAAGAGGAAAGTATCATGAGCAAAGGACAAGACAGTAAAAAAAATGCTAAAAAGAAACCGCTTTTAACAGCAAAAGAAAAGAGAGCGGCAAAGATTGCCAAGAAATCTCCAGTCAGTGTTTTAAGTAAATAAGAACGGAATGGTCATCTAATAAGGGGGAGGGGTAGATCCCTCCTCCTTTTTTTTATTCAGTCGGCTCAGGTAAAGAGGAGGGCTTAGAAATTTGACAAAGAAGGCCAGATGCTTGCTTTAGCTTTCTAATTTCTGCCAACTGATCATAATTCAGCGTGTTTACAAATCAAACAATTACCGCAAACCATTGGTTGTGAGTGATAGGACGCTTTGATCAGCCAGATCAAACAGGTATTATGGCCAACTTTTATGATCAAACAGTTTTGGGAAGCGTGGTTTTATGAGCATTAAATCCGATAAGTGGATCACCCGTATGTCGCAGGAACATGGCATGATTGAGCCGTTTCAAGGTCGCCAGGTTCGTCAGCCTGATCCCAATGGACAAAAGGTGATTTCCTACGGTGTGTCCAGTTATGGTTACGATGTTCGCTGTGCTGATGAGTTTAAAATCTTCACCAATATCCATTCCAAGACTGTTGACCCGAAACACTTTGATGAAGATGCCTTTATCGATGTGAAAGGGGATTACTGTATTATCCCTCCTAACTCTTTTGCATTGGCGCGCACCATTGAATACTTCCGTATTCCTCGTAGTGTATTGACGGTGTGTTTGGGTAAATCGACTTATGCTCGTTGTGGCATTATTGTTAACGTAACCCCTCTCGAGCCTGAGTGGGAAGGGCATGTTACTCTCGAGTTTTCTAACACCACTAGTCTCCCCGCAAAGATTTACGCTAACGAAGGTGTTGCTCAGATGTTGTTCTTTGAGTCTGATGAAGTCTGTGAAGTGTCTTACGCTGATCGTGGTGGTAAGTATCAGGGGCAAACTGGAGTTACGCTACCTAAAGCTTAACTAGGCTTCTTTTTTTCGATTCTAAATTTCTTTCACGCGAATGGGCTCTCTAATAGGGAGCTCTAACGGGCTATAGCCCGATCAGTGTTGAATGTGTTCTCGCCACGGCAAAGATATAGCAGAATGTCGCCACGGCAATCAGGCTGAAAAGCAGCCGAATTCCTTTTGTTTTCCCCCGTTTGATGGCAATGGTTCCCATGCCAATATAAACAAGTAGCGCAAAAAATTTAGCTGTGAGCCAATCATTAGTGAATGGAAATTGATGACTCGCGTTCATGAGGTAAATTGCACAGGCTAGCAGTAGTGCATCATTGATGTGTGGGACCGTTTTAGCCCATGGTTTTTGTAGCTGTTGAGATTCTATGACCGACCAGCAGGCGCGCAGTACAAACAGGCTGATACTGATGATGGCAAAAGAGATGTGGGCATTTTTTATAATGGCATACAAAGGGTTATGCTCTTTGTGAAAAAAGGTATGGCTTTATTCTACCTCCTATAGGCTCTATGTTGCTTCCCCCATTTTATGTCTGATGTTTTCCTATGATTTTTTCAATAGGGCTTCACGTAAGAAGGCTGCTTTTTCCTGTATAGCCTGGGTGTGCGTTGGCCCCATTCTTAATAGTTGTTTCTGTATGGGTGTCAGTGCTTCCAGTTTAGGGCCAGCATACTTGTATTGCACTGAATCTCTTGTGAGCTCAACAGGCTCTTCGCTAATAGGTGCTTCAAGGATTTGATCTAATGCAGCTATAAGTGCGCTGTCCAGTTCTTGTGGAGGATACCCAAGTTCACCGTAGGCTTCTTCCAGTAGTGGTCGAAATAGATGAAAAGCTTGTATCAGTTTATTGTTGTTAATGGATTCAATAGTTGTGGCGAGATAATCATAGCGTTGATAGTTTTTGGGATTTAGCCAGTACTTATTACCTTCTTTGACGGCTAAAAATTGTCCTTTTGGCGTAGGAACTTTCAGCATTTTATTGAGTTGTAAGCCTCGAGATAATCCATCAATAAAGGTAACACCGCGGCGAATTAAATATTCAGGATGAAACCAGCTACTTAATTTATTTTGTGGCGTGAGTTGATCCAGTTGTTTTATTGCCGCTATATCGCTGTCGTCTAATGTTGGAAGGGTAAAGTTTGGTACTGGTTCGGTGACGACCTTTTCGGGTATTTCAGCTTTTGCTTTTGATTCCGGTATTTCTGGTGTTGGGGGTGGTGAAATGGCAGGAGGTATATCTTCAGTTGGCATGTGCTTGGCTATGGGTTCTATAGTATTTTGTTGTTCGAGTAGGTAATAACCCAGCCCCCCCAAAATACACACCGCAATAACTAGAGCGATGAACTTACCTGTTGAATTTTTATGTGTGGTTGTATTTGTTGAAGAGCGGTCTTCTGGTGAGATTTGCATACGTTCTGACCCAATAATTATTTCTTGTTAGGTTTAGCCTGCCGGCAGCAATTTTTTGAATAGATTCTTTCTGGAGAGGTAGAAAATTGCAGCCTTAAAAGGAGACCGCGAGGACGCTTTATAGTTCGGTGAAGCGTGTGAATTTATTGATGAGATTTAAATTTAGAGCCCTACTTAAGGGCAGCGCCATTCAAGCTTCCCTGTTGCAGTACAATTTTATAATCTTCCCCGCCTTTTTCTCGTTGCCAGAGTTGAGTTAAAAGGTAGTTCCACTGAGGGGCGAACCAGAGCAATGTTTCTCGATCGTTGTCTTTTCTAATACGTTTTACTTTGACGGTTTTAATATTGCCCAGTGGTGTTTCAAGTGTTTCTTCACCCTGTATTTCAAACTTATAAGTTTTGAGGCGACCACGGCTAATGACTTGATATTCCAGCGGTGATTTTCCATTGATCAGGTCTCGACGAAGCTGAACTTGATAGGTCAGGCGGTTGAGGTAGCCATCTTCCAGGGTGACTTGGCGTTTTTTCTTTTTGCTTTTGTATTTCGCGATGCCGGCTTTGCGGTCATAGCTCAATTTTTCAGTTTTCTTAATGCCTAAAATACTGCGTTTATATTCATAATGTTGATCGATTATGGTGCCATTTTCCTCAACTATAAAATCACCCTGTTCAGTAATATTACTCAGCAGATTTTTTGCAGTCGTACTTAGAGTATATCGACCTAATTCAACTGTTAGCTCGCGTTTGGCGTTGATATCCATGCCGTTATAGGTTGCAGCATAGGACAGGCTATAGGGCTGCAATGCAGGGTCACTTTTGGCGTGTGTGTCAGAATAAGCCGGGGCTGTCATGAGTAAAAGAAAACATAAACTCACAGTTGATAAAACTGATGATTTTAAGAAAAAAGAGCTTATAGTTGAAAGAGTTATGTTCATGAAGTTAATCGTTTGCCGTGTTAGGTTTACAGTGTTATCTGTAACGTTGGGTGGTCAATTAGAGTCAGTTTACCGCGTTTTGTTCAGGTATGGGATAAATAGAAATGTACGTGGGTTTTTAGAAGAGGTTGTCGTGCTTTGAAGTACTCTTTTAGATTTGAGCTTTTTAGTGAAGCTTAGAGTTTTCTTTGTGATGTGTAGATTATTTATTGCTATAGCTTTTCGCTACAGAATTTTGTTCCAGATATAGGTAGTGGTTCTCCATTAAACTCTGGTGTCCCACCTTTAAGAGTGAGTTTACCTTCACAGAACCACTGGGCGGCGAGGGGGTAGATTTGATGCTCTTGTACAAGAACTCGGCTTGCTAGAGTGTCTTCATCATCTCCAGGTAGTATGGGTACTTCGGCCTGGATAATAGCGGGGCCGCCATCCAGCTCGCTGGTAACAAAATGTACTGTCACTCCAGCAGTGGTATCGCCAGCTTCAATTGCGCGCTTGTGGGTATGAAGCCCTGGATATTTAGGCAGCAATGATGGATGGATATTCATGATCCGGCCAGCAAAACGATCGACGAATTCCGGGGTGAGTATTCGCATAAACCCGGCAAGAATGACTAGGTCAGGTTTGTAACTTTCAATGCGGTCGGCCAGTTCAGCATCAAAGCTTTCTCTGTCGGCAAACTGTTTATGGTCAATAACCTCGTTGGCTATGCCAGCATTATCTGCACGTTCTAATCCCATAACGCCAGCTTTATTACTGATCACAGCAGCAATGTCAGCATCCAAGCTGCCGTTTTTACTGGCGTCTATAAAGGCTTGTAAATTGCTGCCGCTACCGGAGATCAATACAACCAGTTGAGGGCGTTTGTTATGGGGCATATCAGTAGCCTGTTGCTTGGGCTTAATGAGTTATAGCTGTTATTAGCTGTACAGTCAGTTATGACTGTTGCAGCTCAACCTGCTCTTCACCATCTTCCGCATGAGCAATATGACCAATGATAAATGCATCTTCTCCTGCCGCATGGAGTGTATCGAGTGCATCGTCGGTGGCATCACTTGGAACACACACCACCATGCCGACACCACAATTGAAGGTGCGGTACATTTCAATCGGGTCTACGTTGCCATTGGTTTGCAGCCAATCGAAAATAGCAGGTTGTTGCCAACTATTGAGATTAATTACTGCTTTGGCACTTTCTGGTAATACCCTTGGGATATTTTCTAACAAGCCGCCGCCGGTAATATGTGAAATGGCGTGAACAGGTACATGAGCATGTTCTACCAGTGCCATAATAGATTTCACATAGATTCGAGTTGGCGTTAGTAATGCTTCACCTAAAGGAATGCCATCAATGCTTTCATTGAGAATATTAGCACCAGATACATCGATGATTTTGCGAATTAGTGAATAGCCATTGGAATGGGGGCCGCTGGAGGAAAGTCCAATAAGGGTGTCGCCGACATGGACAGCGCTGCCATCAATAATGTCGGCTTTTTCTACAATACCGACACAAAAACCGGCGAGGTCGTAGTCTTCGCCTTCATACATGCCCGGCATTTCCGCAGTTTCGCCACCAACCAGAGAACACCCTGATAGTTTGCAGCCTTCACCAATACCGCTTACTACAGCTGCAGCAGTATCTACGTTTAATTTTCCAGTAGCATAGTAGTCGAGGAAGAATAAGGGTTCTGCGCCACAAACAACTAGATCATTTACACACATGGCCACCAGATCGATACCTATGGTGTCGTGCAGTTCCAGGTCCATGGCAAGCTTCAACTTGGTGCCAACACCATCAGTACCTGAAGCAAGTACTGGTTCTTTATAGCCTGTAGGCAAACTAAACAGGGCACCAAAACCTCCCAATCCTGCCAGAACTTCAGGTCGGCGTGTATTTTTGGCTACGTTCTTAATACGTTCGACAAGGGCATTGCCTGCATCAATATCTACACCGGCATCCTTATAGCTAAGAGAAGTGCTTAGAGATGAATTATTGGGGGGAGTACTTTGTTGGTCGCTCATAGTGGTTTAAATCGTTGCCTTGTGAATCGCTCTTTAGCGATTATTAACTAGTAAGTTAACTGTATATTTAACTCGAAAATAGCGGTGCTTATAAAAAGAGTGGGTATTTTATATTAAAACCAAAGAACTGGCAGTCTGAGAATGTGTCTATTTACACTCTACTGTTACAATCGCGCCATGAAAAACCACACAGCTGTAAAAAATAGACTGATTCTTGCCATTGTCTTGGCTTTTTTGCCCTTTTTAGCGCAAGCCGAGACAGTAAATGATTTATACCGTACTGTTGTGCCAGTGGTAGATCAAAGTAAGGCTGAGCAGTTGCGGGCCATGAGAATAGGTTTAGGTAAGGTCTTGGTTAAAGTGACCGGTGATAGTCAGGCTATGGCAAATATAGCTTTTTCTAACCCGGAACGATATGTCACAGAGTTTGGTTATGTCAGCTATCGTGATCCTCAAACTCCGGAGGCCGCAGCGAGTGGCACTGGCATGAGCTTGAGCTATGCCGCATCAGCCATTGATCGTTTATTACGTAAGTATCAACTCCAAGTATGGCCTTCTGATCGACCTGGGCTTTTGGTTTGGATGGTGGTTGATGGTGCTGGAGGTAAAAGTTTCGTTACACAGGAAAATATGCCAGCCGCTGTATCTTCTCTTAAGTTGTTGATGGAGGACCGGGGGGCACCGTTGATCCTTCCTTTATTGGATTTACAAGATACCCGAAACGTATCCGAAAACGATGTATGGAACTTGAATTTATCCAAGCTGGCATCGGCCGCAGAGCGTTATAAAACAAATGCTTGGTTGGCAATCCGCTTTTATCAGAGTTCATCTGGACAATGGCGCGCAGCACGATTGCTTAATTTGAATGGTGAGGACGATTTACAAAATGTTGTTGCCATTACATTGCCTGCTCTTATCAACAAAATTATTCCTGAAGCCGTTGATAATCTTGCCAGTCATTATGCCTATGTGCCCAATACGGATACGGAAGAAGTGATGCTTCACCTTGAAAATATCAATGATTATAAGAGTTTCAATCAGGCGGTAGGGTATCTGGAATCATTGGAGGTGGTACGACGTCTAACCGTTAGTGAGGTGGATGATCATCGTTTAATGTTGCGTCTTTTTGTAGAGGGTGAAGTCAATTTATTGCTGGATACCTTGCGTAGAGATAAACGTATGACAGAAAAAAACCTACCTCCACTGATGATCCCTGGGTTAAATGATTCCAATACAAGTGTTAATGATGCCACTAATATTTTATCCCAGACGCAGAATTTATATTTTATGTGGGGTCGGCAGTAGTGCCACAGCAGCTTAGCCTACGTATTAACCTGAATGATGATGCGACGTTTGAGAATTTTTTTCTTAAGCGGCAGGACAGTCAGCAGAGCAGTAAATCTCAAGCTGTTTCTACTCTTCAAAATCAATTCTGTTCCAATTTCGGCACCACGGAAGAATCGTTTGTTTATCTTTGGGGAGCAAGTGGCAGCGGTGTATCCCATCTATTGCAGGCGAGTTGTCATCAGGCCTCAGCGCAAGGTTTATTAGCGCAGTATTTACCGTTAAAGACCTTGTTGGATTACCCGCCACAGCAATTGCTCGATGGCCTTGAACAGTTACCACTTATTTGCCTGGATGATCTTCAGGTTATTGCCGGGGATGCAGCATGGGAAGAGGCATTGTTTGATTTGTTCAACCGTATCAAAGATGTCGGTGGGAAACTGCTGTTAGGTGCCAATTGTTCTGCCAGAGAGTTGCCATTACAACTGCCCGATCTGCAATCCCGGTTTGGTTGGGGGCCGGTATTTCAATTGTCGGAGCCCGAAGATGATGAAAAAATGGCTATTCTTCAATTTAGGGCGTCAAGGCGAGGCATGGAATTAAATGATGATGTGGCTCAATATTTGATTAGCCGTGCGGCGCGAAACCTAGGTGAACTAATGAATTGCCTCGATAAGCTGGAAGAAATTTCACTTCAGGAAAGCCGGAAGTTGAGCATTCCCTTTGTTAAGCAGGTCTTTAATTTTTCGTAGCGATTAAATACTAATCGCTTTGATTTCCAGATAATCTTCAAAGCCATATTCGCCCCACTCTCGACCATTCCCCGACTGTTTGTAACCACCAAAAGGAATGTTATAACTATGGGGTGCATGATTAATTCTCACCATGCCTGCACGTAGTTTACGGGCGATACGTTTGCCCCGCTCAATATCTCCCGTTTGAATATATGCAGAGAGGCCATAGGCTGTGTTGTTGGCTATCTCAATGGCCTCTTCTTCACTGTTATAGGGTATCAAAACCAGTACCGGGCCAAACACTTCTTCCCGAGCAATGGCCATGTTGTTGTCTACGTTGGCAAAGATCGTCGGCTTAGCGTAATGACCTATTTCGAAACCCTCTGGTTTACCTAGGCCGCCTGCAATCAGTGTGGCTCCTTCGTTAATAGCCCCTTGAATTAACTGCTGCACTTTTTGGTATTGGGCGTGGCTGGCTAGCGGGCCGAGGTGTCTGCCGGACTTTTCGGGATTATCTACCGTTAAAATTTCCACATATTCTTGAGCCAATGCCTGGGCCTCTTGATAACGTGAATGGGGAATCAGCATTCGGGTCGGTGCATTACAGGATTGTCCGGTGTTTTCCATGCACATGAAAATGCCTTTTTTAATTGACCGGTCGAAGTCTGCATCCTCCAATAAAATATTGGGTGATTTTCCGCCTAATTCCTGGGTGACACGTTTCACTGAATCAGCAGCAGCTTTGGCTACGGCAATTCCTGCTTGGGTTGAGCCCGTAAAGGAGATCATGTCGATGCTGGGATGCTCCGCTAGAGCCTTACCTACAACGGTGCCACTTCCATTTACAAGATTAAACACGCCGGATGGAAAGCCGGCTTCTTCGATCATTTCAGCAAACAAATGGGCACTCAGTGGGGCTATTTCACTGGGTTTTAACACCATGGTGCAGCCAGTAGCCAAGGCCGGGGCTACTTTGCAGGCAATTTGATTGATGGGCCAATTCCACGGGGTGATGAGTCCACAGACACCTATGGGTTCTTTGATGATCGTGCTGTTTTCTATGATTTGTTCAAAGGCGTAATGCTTGAGTGCATCAATTGTGCTTTGTAGGTGGCCTCGGCCACAGTCGGCTTGCTCGTTGCGGGAAAAATCAATGGGTGCCCCCATTTCTAAATGGATGGCTTGTACCATCTCCTCATATCGATTCATGTAAATAGTGAGAAGATTTTCTAGCAATGCCAGACGAGTTTCTCTGGTTGTTTGGCCGTATTCAGTAAATGCACGACGTGCTGCGGTAACTGCGTCGTCAACGTCGGTAGTTGTTCCTTCAGATATTATGGCAATAGATTGTTCTGTAGCAGGGTTTTCTACGGCTAGATCATTCGCTTCCCTGGGTAATACCCATTGACCGTTGATAAAAAACTTTCTGCAATCTCGCATTTACTTACCCTGGTGATGGCATTTGCTCAGCTGAAAGAAAGTAGCTGTGAATTTTTTTAATTCGCTTTAATTATAGTTTGCAGTTGCTCTAGTGTTTGCGGGCCGAGTAGGACTTTCTCAAATACGCCCTGACGGTCAATAACCAGTGTTTCTGGCAATACCCCGCTAGCTTCTACAGAAAATTGAGCCCTGGGGTCAGTTGTGAGTATTGGGAATTCAATGCCGAGGTTATTGGTTTGTTTGATTAAGGCATCACCTTGAATGCCATCGAAGTTGACGCCGAGTACCTGTACCTGGTCACCGTATTGTTGTTGCAGAGCGTTTAATTCAGGAATTTCTTTACGGCAGGGTTTACACCATTCGGCCCAGTAATTAATCAAAACAATACGGCCCTGGAGATCGGAAAATTTCAGTGTTTTACCATCGGCAAGGGTATAGCGAGGCTCACCATCACTACAGCCAGCTAGTGACAGAGAAAGTAATAAGGCGAGCGAAGCTAAAAAACGGAGAATGAATAACGAGTTAATCTTTTGTATCACGAGGGTTTTCCATGGAAGTGTTGGGCTCAAATAATTCTGCTACAGTCGGTGAAAAAGTGGCGTCCAGCTGTTGATTGGCTTGATTTAAAATATCGGAAAGTGTTGAAAACCAGGGGTATTTCGTCAGTACGTTACAGGCTTTCGCACCTGGTAGCATGGTAGCGCCATTACCACCTAATGCTGCAAGGTCTTTTATTTGGAGGTGGCTTGGGTCTCTTGTTAGCACGTAATACCCTGAAGAGGTTTCCGCTAAAATATGTTTTTCTAACAAAAGATCTCGCAATCTTCGCCAATGCTGTTCTTCTAGCCCAGCTTCGGTTAAATCTTTATTGGAAAGTGATTCACCGTTTTGCTGTCTACACCAGCATTCCCAAAGTACGACCAAAACAGCGACAAGGTCTGGGTATTCATATCCCTGCCATGCCGTTTTAAAGGTTTCCATTGAGCGGATCAGCTCAGCACCTCCTAATACGAGGATCCACATGAGGTAAATCCAGATTAGGAAGATGGGGAATATTGCAAACGCGCCATAAACCGTGGTGTAACTTGAGTGAGCAACTAAGGTACCAAAGGCAATTTTGGCAAGCTCAAAACAGATGGCGGTGATTAGCCCTCCGATAACGGCATAACGTGTGTTCACTTTACAGTTAGGAACGGCAATAAATAGCAGGGTAAATGCGGCCCAAGTAAATAATAGTGGCATGTATTCAAAAACTAATGCGGTGACACCAAGGACATCGACTTCATCAACTAGCAACTGAAAAGAGAGTAAATAGGTACGCATCATCAGGCCTATGCCGAGTAATAACGGGCCTAAACTGAGAATGCCCCAATAAAGAAGGAAGCTTGAGAGGCCTTTTCTTCCCCCCGCAGTCCCCCAGATATTATTAAAGGTCTGTTCAATATTGGTAAGCATCAAATAAGAGGTGATTAAAAGAATAACAGCACCGGCAACCGATAAATTACGTGCCTGATTAGAAAACTCTGTTAGATATTGTTGGATTTCAGCGCCACTTTGGGGCACAAAATTACTGAAAATTAATTCCTGAACTTGACCTTCAAGCCCTTGAAAGGCGGGGATAAGGGAAAACATGGAATACATTAGGGTCATTAAAGGGACAACAGCAAACAGGCTCATGTAGGTAAGTGCTGCTGCACTTTGTCGGCAGCCATCATTAATAAAGCGTTTTGCCAAATGCCGAAAGAAATGTTTCGCCATTTGTAAGCGTTCTGTTGCAGTTAAAGACACACTTGATGACACTATGGACCTCATCTTGGGTGCCGATCCTGGCCCCGGTAACTAATTTGCAGCTAAAATGTGTTTCTATAGAGCGACATGTATTAAAACGGCATGTATTCTAAACAACATTTTTTAGATAGTTTAAGTTTAGATGCTTTCATCTAGATAACTTAAATTTAAAACTACATATATAAAGGTATTTTACACAAAGATTATGGTTAGTATTTATCACAACCCCCGCTGCTCGAAATCTCGCCAAACTCTAGCATTACTGGAAGAGCGTGGCATCGACCCTGAAATTATATTGTATCTGGAAACACCTCCCTCAGCTGAAACTTTGTCGGGCATACTACAAAAGCTAGGTATTACACCCAGGCAATTGCTTCGAAAAGGTGAAGATGCGTACAAGGAAAATAACCTGTCGGATACCAGCCTGAGCGACCAACAACTGATTGATGCCATGGTTACCCACCCTAAGTTGATTGAGCGCCCGATAGTCATTAATGGCAGTAAAGCGGCTTTGGGTCGCCCACCAGAGCAAGTGCTGGATATTCTGTAGTTGAGTCATCTTTGGTTAAGTTATCTCTTTAGTTAAGTGATATTTAGTTAAATAGTCTGAGGCTTTTTTTAATGTCATCAATGTCATCAATGTCGTCATATATTTTGGTGTTGTATTACTCACGTTATGGCAGCACAAAAGCCATGGCAGAAAAAATTGCTGAAGGTGTCGAGCAGACCGGGCTGGAAGCAAAGGTGAGAACAGTGCCGGCAGTTTCTGCTAATAGTGAAGCGACTGAATCCGATATACCGGCAGAGGGACATGTTTACTGTTCCCAGGATGACTTAAAAAGTTGCTCAGGGTTAATTCTTGGTAGCCCAACCCGTTTCGGTAATATGGCCGCTCCACTTAAGTATTTTCTTGATAGTACTGGAGACATCTGGCTAAACGGTGATTTGATTGGTAAACCGGCAGCCGTGTTTACATCTACCGGGTCGCTACATGGTGGCCAGGAAACAACATTGTTAAGCATGATGTTGCCACTCATGCACCAGGGGATGGTTTTAGCTGGTTTACCTTATAGTGAGCAAGCGCTTCACACCACAACGAAGGGTGGAACGCCATATGGTGCGTCACATCAATCTGGAGATGGTAGCCTTGGCCTTAGTGGTGAAGAGGAAGAGCTTTGTGTTGCCCTAGGGAAACGCATTGCCGGACTTGCTTCAAAATTGTCAGGCTCTATTTAATAAAGCCTATTACCGAATGTATGTGATACAGCGTTTGTAACCATACCTTCATATAATCAGGACGTTTTATCATCAATGAAAGTGATTCCTAATCTAGGTAAAAAATTGCGTATTGGCCGTCAGCTGACATGGGGGAGTTTGATACTCTTTCTGTTGGTCTTATTATTGAATGGTTTGCAGTCAACATTATCTTGGAAGCTGATGATTTTTACTTTTATTCCATTATTAATTCTTCTGCCAGGATTGTACGTTGAGCGTTACAAAACCATTTCGATGTTATGTTTTGTGACATTACTCTATTTTATTGTCACGGTTAACAATTTGTTCTCGCCTGATGCCAATGTATTTGATTGGGTGGAGTTAGTGCTTTTAGTGGTGATGTTCAGTGCAGCAATGATGTTTAGCCGTTGGAAACAATATTCTCTTTATCAGGATGATAACCATGAGTGAAAAACCAGGTCTGATTCGACGCTTTTTTCGATTAATTGCAGGGCTCCTCAGTGCCATTCGTGTACTGGTGAACCTTGTTTTTGTATTGATATTGGTTGCCGTCATCATGAGCTTTGTACAAAAGGACGTACAACCATTGCCTGAGCAGGCGGCGTTGAAAATTGCGCCTGGAGGCTTTTTAGTCGAACAAAAAACCTATGTAGATCCATTAACGCAAATCTTGGAACAGAGCAGCCCGGCTGATGCGGAAACACTGACCAATGATTTGATCGAGGCTATTGATCG
>JAJFKD010000041.1 GCA_021773405.1 Porticoccus sp. | reverse complement strand
GTTTTTTTAAAGGAGGGTGATTAATTCAGGTTAAAAAAGTGCTTTGTAGTTGTTGCTGTTTTTTCTGCAATTTCAGCAAGTGTTTCTTCTCGTTGATCCGTAATACCCTGCAAAACCCAGGGTAAATAAGCTGGTTCATTGCGGCTGCTTTTGGGCTTTGGTTTTATAGTTCTTGGTAGCAGATAGGGGGCATCGGTTTCTATCATCAACCGAGAGAGTGGGATATTTTTCACCAGTTTTTGTAATTCTTCACCACGACGTTCATCGCAAATCCAACCGGTAATACCGATGTGCAGGTCTAAGTCCAAATAATTAAATAACGCAGTTTTATCGCCGGTAAAACAATGAATAACGCCATTGGTTAAATGGTCGCGATATTGTTTGAGAATTTCGAATTGCCGTTGATGGGCGTCTCGTTCGTGCATAAATACCGGGAGTTGGAGTTTTGCTGCCAGTTCCAGTTGTGCTTCAAAAGCTTTTTCCTGATCTTTTGGTTCTGAGAAATTACGATTAAAGTCCAGACCGGTTTCACCAATGGCGACGACTTCGGGATTCGTGGCAATATCTTTTAGCCGGTTGGGTGTTTCTGTTGAAAAATGTTTAGCATCGTGTGGATGCACACCGCAGGTGCTGTAAAGCATGTTGGGGAATTGCTCTGCAAGTTGTTGGCAGACTTTTAATACAGCTTCACTTTCTTCTTCACTGGTGCCAGTCAGTATTAACCGGCTGACGTTAGCTTGCTGTGAACGTTCAAGAACTTCTTCCAGATCTTTACTAAATCGTGAGTTACTAAGGTTAACGCCAATATCAATGATGGGGCATGGGCTTATTGGGGTGGGGCTGGAAAGAGGCTCTCTCATATCAGGCGTGTATTACAGCAATTGTTTTTTTTCTGGTTCACTAAGTATGCGCTCGTGGTTGCCGAGATGATGGGCGTAGATCATGGAAAACGCTAGTACGTTTTGTACGTAACCACGAGTTTCCTTAAAGGGGATGGTTTCTATCCAGGCATCAAAGGGAAGGCTGCCCTCAGTTTTTTCTAGCCAACGATCTACCCGGTGTGGTCCTGCATTATAGGCGGCTGTGGCGAGTATTCGGTTGTTGCCAAAGCGTTGGAGCATTTCCTTGTAGTAGCGGCTGCCCAGCATGATATTAGTGGCAGGTTTAAACAGGTCATTGCTACTGTGGTAGCGAATGTTATTTTTGCGAGCTGTTTGTTTTGCTGTGGCAGGCATAAGTTGCATCAGTCCTTTGGCTCCGGCTGGTGATGTCACATCATGTGATAGGGCACTCTCTTGCCTTGCCACGGCGTATAACAGATGGATAGGTACGCCAGTTTTTTGTGCATTGGTTTCAAAGTGTTCTTTAAAGGCGAGAGGAAAGCGCAGGTCAATATCATCCCAGTATCCAGCTCTGATCATGCTGGTGATAGCGCCGTTGTGCCATTCCCATTGCTGTACAACATGGGCCGCTGTAATCCATTGTTGTTCATTAAAATTACGAGTCGCCGAACGCCACTCTCTTCGTGCATATAAGTATTCTTCCTGATGTAGCAATTCACGGGTGAGGATAATGCCTCGCTTTTGTTCTATTTCGTTGCGCTGTTGTTCGGTAACAGACGTTTTCCGATGGGCCATGCTGTAGCCATTGCCCAGCCACTCGCTACTGAGGAAGCCGTAAAAACTTCGATCAATGGAGAGCATTTCATAGGTATCAACATTAGAGCGGTCTGATACAGATGTTTGATGTTCTGCTGCTAGCTGGCTGGCTCTATAGGTCCAGTACCTCCAGCGATCATCTTGTTGGAGCTCCAATGGCATTTTGGCAATCCATTGCAGAACCTGTGGCCAACTGGCTTCCCGCATTGCTTTTCTCACACGCCATTCTAGTAAGGGTGTATCAATGAGCTCGATGTTGTCAGTGAGATAAATGTCAGCTGACTCGGCATGGTCCTGATCGTATAAGCCTTTGACCAATGCTGTGATTATTTGATTGGTTTGTGCTGTGCTAAATGGATAGATTTGGCGGTACCTTCCCCAGTGTGTGAGGGCTGCTACCGCATCAACTTTGGCCAGGTGACGAAGCCCGTGGGTGATGATGGCATGAACTTCTTCGCTGTTGATTTTGTGAAGGTGATAGCTGAAGAATGTGTAGTCACCGACTAGGCGGTGGTTGCGATCAATGCTGTAGAAGCGTTCTGCCAGTTCGTGGTAGGTGGGAGTTTTAAAGAACCGTTTTAAATACCGCGCAAGTTGGTATTGGTGATTCAGAATTGCTTGGCTGTAGCGCTGCCAGGCAATGTCTTCAGTTATATGTTCATATTTAATTAGAATGCCAAAGAGTTTGTCACAGCCTTTGGGTTGTGACTTTCCAACGGACCAGAGTTTTATGGCTTCAGTGATGGCTTCGGTTCTATCTTGTTCCTGTCCACGCCGGATACGAGCCAGTTGGTAGTAACACTGTTGTGTGGTTGTGGCTGAGCTTTGTTTGTAGTCCAGTAAATAATCTTGCCAGCGATCACGGCGGCGTAGAGCTTCCAGCCAGCGGTAACGAAGCCTTGCTGCGATAGGTGTGCCATCGTGTTGTTTTAAAAACTCTCTGACATCGTACCTAGGGTAGCTATTAAGACGTTCAAACAGTTCCATGGCTTCGAGATAATGTTTGAGTGGGTAATCGCCCATGTCTCTGAGGGCATGCTTAAAGTGGGTTTGGTTTTTGACTTTTAGGGCTGATTTAGCTTTTTGATAAAGTGCCCGCTGTTCTTCCAAAGAGGGGCTTTTTTCAGTGCTAGCTTCTGCCATAAGTGGCTGGGCAGTGAAAATAATTAGTGCTGCGAGCAGATGTTTAATAAGAGAAAAAGGCAGTGAGTTCAATTGTTGTAGACAGGGAGTTGAGCCGGTACATCGATCCATGGTGATTTGTCTTGGCCTGCACAAACGGGTTTGAGTTTCGGGTAAAGTGTTTTTTTAACGCTTATTACTAAAGAATTTCGGCTAAAGTTTTTCGCTAAAATGCGGAAGCTATGATAGTCAGATAAGGCTTAATTAAACAGCACCTTTCGATAAATTATTTATCTATAAGCAAAGGTAGTTGTAAAGGTCTCGGTAATAAGCAGAGTTATTGTATTTACCACAGCAGAAATGACTAATTGACACGCACTGCCAGCACATCACACTCTGATCCATGTAAGACCCCTGTAGAGGTCGAGCCCAATATCAAACTGAATCCGTGGCGACCGTGGCTGCCAACTACGATAAGGTCAACATTATTTTCTGAGGCAAAGCGATGCATTTCGTGAGCAGGTTGCCCAATAATGACATGTTGGTCTGCAGCAGCTACATTTATTTCGTTGCCTATGGCAATTAAACGTGCTTTTGCCTGCTCTTCCAGTTGGTTTTGAACCTCGGTAAGGTCCATGGGGATATCGCCACCATAGGCAAATGAGAGCGGTTCCTGGATATGGATCAAACTGATTTTTTGATCACTCCCAGTAAACAAGCACTTGACTCGATCAACGACTTGCTGTGATTCTGGTGACAGATCAAGACCGACCAAAACATGTTTGTAGGCTGACATAGCGTGTGTTCCCTATATTGATTCTGCAGTCAAGCTTAGCATTTAGCTTTACCTAATGAAGTTGTAGCAAACTAATCTGTAAAAAACCAGCTTGTAGTGAATAGGCTAAGAAGAAACTGAATAACAAATACAGGTAGTAAAACAAATGACCTATTTATTAATTGCCTTTGTACTGGCTATTATTTTGTCGCCATTAATGTGGTTTCGCCAGTCCCCTCGACAAAAATTGATTACAGACATGCGCAAGGAAGCCGCAGCAAAAAGTATTAGGGTAAAGCTAAGTAAGCCAGCCGATGCGAGAGAAGGAGAGGGGCGCTTGGAATATGTAAGCTATACGCTACCTTGGCTACCTGATTCATCGGCATCCATGGAACCGCGTATGGAAAAGTGGTTGCTGGTCAAGGGTACTCGTAGAGGTGACCCTTCGACTTGGGCAGGCTGGCAATGGCTGGGACGTGAGGCTAATGATGTGCTTATTACACCTATTGGTTACGCCCTTGAAAAATTGCCGGAAAATGTTTCGGCATTGGAGGTCTGCTCTGAAGGGGTGCGAATCTATTGGCAGGAGCGCGCACAACTCCATGATGTGCAGGTGATTTTTGATCATTTAGATAGGCTGAGGGAGACTATACGTAAGTAACGGGTCTTGGTACTTTTTACACTTTATTACAAAGAATATTAAAAATTTCCTTGACCGACCCACAGTCGCCCCATGTATATTCGCCACCTCGGTATGCTGTTCCGCCTGTCATAAACCGCAAATAAAAAGGTAATAATCAGTTCAATGGGTAAATCACTCGTCATAGTGGAGTCACCGGCTAAGGCCAAGACTATTAACAAATATCTGGGCAACGATTTTATTGTTAAGTCCAGTGTTGGTCATATTCGTGACTTGCCAACGGGCGGTGGCGGGAAGACTGTTGACCCTAAGGAACGAGCCAAGGCAGCGGCTATTACTCGCAAGATGTCACCAGAAGAAAAAGTTGTTCATAAGGCGAAAAAAGCAAAAGAACAGCTAGTTACCCGTATGGGTATCAATCCAGATAAAGGCTGGAAGGCACGTTACGAAATTCTACCCGGCAAAGAAAAAGTTGTTTCTGAACTGAAGAAGTTGGCCAAAGATGCTGACGAAATCTACCTTGCGACGGATTTGGATAGAGAGGGAGAAGCTATTGCCTGGCACCTCCGAGAAGCGATAGGTGGTGATAATGATCGTTACAAGCGTGTTGTTTTTAACGAAATCACAAAGAATGCCATTAAAGAAGCATTCGACAAGCCTTCGGAATTAGATACTAACCGTGTTAATGCTCAACAAGCTCGACGTTTTCTTGATCGTGTTGTGGGCTTTATGGTGTCACCACTCCTATGGGCCAAGATAGCCCGGGGTCTGTCTGCGGGGCGAGTGCAATCTGTTGCCGTTAAATTGATTGTTGAGCGCGAGCGTGAGATTCGTGCTTTTGTTCCGGAAGAATATTGGACATTACACGCGGACCTTGAAACTACAGACCGTGATGAGGGTGAAGAAGAAAAAATCCGTTTTGAGGTTAAGAAACAGGCAGGAGAAAACTTCCTGCCAAAGAATAAAGAACAAACAGATGTTGCACTTAATGCCTTAAAAGGTGCCGACTATAAGGTAACGAATCGGGAAGATAAGCCCACTAGCAGCAAGCCTTCTGCACCATTTATTACTTCTACATTGCAACAAGCAGCCAGCACTCGACTGAGTTATGGTGTGAAGAAAACCATGATGATGGCTCAGCGATTGTATGAGGCGGGCTACATCACTTATATGCGTACGGATTCTACCAATCTCAGTGCTGAGGCGGTGTCTACATGCCGTGATTTCATTCAGAACAAATATGGTCCAGATTACCTGCCAGAAAGCCCTAAGGTGTACAGCAGCAAATCAGGTGCTCAGGAAGCTCACGAAGCCATAAGGCCTTCCAATATTGACATCATGCCCAGTGATTTAGTGGGCATGGAAGAAGATGCACAAAAGCTTTATCGGTTGATTTGGCAACAGTTTGTGGC
>JAJFKD010000005.1 GCA_021773405.1 Porticoccus sp. | reverse complement strand
CGGACTAAACCATCTTCCAGTAACGCAAATACAATAGGCTGTCGCTCCAACATCAACACAGTTGCACCCAATGACGCCAAAACAAAACCGTCTCGCCCCAACCCTGCTGTCAAATCCAAGACCTGAGGTTTAAAACCACTGTGATTCAACCCCACAGCTTTAGCGATATCCTGCCCTTTACCCCCGCCATATAAACGACGATGTTGTGCCGAACCACCAATAAAATCACAACGTACAGGGCCCGGTGCATTCTTACCCAACAACTGAACAGACAATCCCAATTCATCAACAATAAGGGCAAGTCCCTCATCTATATTGTTCAACTGATCTGAAGAAACAATGGGTAAATTTAACCCAGGTGAAAGCGAGTCGGCCCGGGGTTCAAAGCCGGGCCGAGCAACAATATATATCTTTTGAGCTAGGTAACTGCTGGGGTCACTGCTGAGTGGGAACAAGCTCTAACTCCACCCGACGATTGGCCTGACGTCCATAATCAGTGTCATTACTGGCAACGGCATAACGCTCGCCATAACCTGTAGTCCAAACTCTTCCACTCACAACACCCTGAGTGATTAGCAGCTGTCCTACACTACCGGCACGCCGCTCACTCAATGTCTGATTGTATTCAGCACTACCTGTGGAATCTGTATGGCCAGCAATTCGAATATTGGTTTTATCAAACTCTTTCAGTACAATCGCTACGGATTCCAACGTGCTATAAAACTCAGGACGGACTTCATAACGATCAACCCCAAAAGTAATATTATTCGGCATCACTAAACGAATATTATCCCCTTCACGAACAACCCGTACGCCAGTGCCTTCCAGCTTGGCTCTTAATGCAGCTTCCTGACGGTCCATATAAAAACCAATCCCCCCACCAACTGCAGCACCAGATGCCGCGCCAATAAGAGCACCTTTGCCTCGATCTTCATCACTGGAGGTTGCCACACCAATAAGAGCACCTGTTACCGCACCAATACCAGCACCTTTTGCTGTGTTGCTTACTTTTTGTTGTCCGGTATAAGGATCCGTCGACATACATCCAACCAAACTAAAGACGGCTACTACTAATAAAAACTTCTTCATCTCATATCCTCGTAATGAACACTATAATAAGAGTGTGGAATGGATTGATCTTGTGTATTGGTCTCTGCCTTTACTCTCAATTCAACCCAATAATAAAAATACCTTGATGTTATTGTGTTAAAAGCGACATCAATTTAACACTGTTTTTTTCACACTTTGAGCAATGGTGGTCTATAGCCCTATGAAATTTATATTCTCTTCCCCTATTTCTATCCTACTCGCTGTTTCCACCATTGCATGTTTAACTGGTTGTGAAGGCTACACCTATACTCTTAACGAACAGCCAATCTTTTCCACGCCAGAAACTACATTATTCTCAGACTACTCTTTATCAGATTCGTCCCTACAATCATGTACTGAACAAGCCATCCTTGATCAATCAGTTACCCAACCCAGCCAACTTACTCAACTCAATTGTTCCAATGCTGGCATTTCAAACTTGAACGGTCTGGAAATATTCTCTGGGTTGACTCATATCAACCTCAATGGAAACAAGCTAATAAAAATAAAACCTATCCTTTATCTTTCTAAACTACAGGTGGTTACTCTTGAAGCCAACAAACACTTGGATTGTAGCCAAGGTACCCAACTAGCCAACAAGCTTAAAGGTTCTGTTAAGCTTCCTTCTCACTGTCTCTAATAAACGAAATAGCATTTATTTGGTTGACAAATTATTTTATCTATCGACTTAAACCACAGAAAAAGTTACCCACAAAATCTGTGGATAACTTTGTGCATTACTTTCATAAAACTCGGTGAAGACCACTTAACAGGGCCCCATCAACGAATTGGTTATTTTTTAACCAACCAAAAATACTCTTTAAATTCATATAGTTAGCCTGACAAAAAGAAAATATCAATGACTTACAGAGTATTCTAAATATTTCCCTAAGGTTATTGGTGTAATTGTGGAAAACCTGACACACCTGAAAACTAATTTTGAATGATTGGTCATCAGATAAAGTTTAATTTGTCTAAAAAGTACTCTAATTCATAGCCTGTTTATTGAAGCTAAAACCCTAAAATTTTTACCATTTATAGTGTCAGCTCAATCCATGAAAAACCGTTATCCTGGCAAGCATAGTGAATATCAGATGCCTTAAGATCTACCTCTGACATGACTTTTTCGACGAGTTCCAAGCTGTTATTTTTCTCACTAATATGCCCAATGACTAACTGCTGCAACTGCTCTGTATAGATATTCTGTAATAAATATTTGGTTTGCTGATTGTTCAAATGTCCCCAATCTCCCCCGACCCGACTCTTTAACGATGGAGGGTAAGGACCCGTCGCCAACATAGCTACATCATGGTTAGACTCAACCAACAGACCATGACAAAAACAATAGTTCTCTAAAACATGGGGCGTTACAGAACCAAGGTCAGTAAGTACACCTAAGGTCATACCCCCACCCCTGAGAACAAACTGAACAGGCTCGCGAGCATCATGAGCTACAGATACAGGGGTGATGTCTATATCACCGAAAGAAAAGCTTACATCGCTTTCTATGAAGGAGAACTCTATTCCAATACCTGATTTGACAGACTTAGCTGTACCCGCTGTCATCAGCACTGGCAATTGATATTTTTTTGCTAAAGATAAAACACCCCGTATATGATCAGAATGTTCATGGGTGACAACTATCCCATCCAAATCACCAGCATTTAGACCACGGAGAGATAGGCGCTTTTCCGTTTCTTTCACAGAAAAACCACAATCGATTAAAAGTAGAGTATTACCATGGTGTACAACAGTGGCATTGCCTTTACTGCCACTGCCTAAGGAGCTAAAGCGCATATAAAAAAACTATTGCTAGCACTATTGATTGAACAAAATTATTAATGAGACGGCACAATAAGTGAACAACACTTAGGATAAATTAGCTCGTATAACCTTCAGCAGTTTTGTCGCAAGCAATGGATCCAGTAAAGTATCGTTCCTTTCTGTGATACGAACTTCAACATTCTCTTCACCTTGAATCACTTTAACTTTGTACTCAAGGGTCTTTAATTCCTGATCTTCATCTTCGGTGAGAAATTCAGATATCAAGCCAAACAATGTATCGTCATCAGCGACTACCGGAGTATCATTAAAATCAACTAAAACTACCCCTTCTGACTGATTCTGATCCACTACTGAAAAACCACCTAAGGATAGAGAGTTCATAATCGAAGCCCAAGCTCGATCATAGCCTAGCCCCATCGCAATATAGGGCGTCTCTTTTTCAGGAATAACCACTTCGACCTTTGACTCTCCACCAATATTTTGAGCCAGTAAAGAGACGCTACCACTATTAATATCAGATGCCAGGGCATTGGCCATAATTTTAGTGAACTCCTCTTCCTTATTATCACTCATTGAGTTCTCAGGCCAACCACTCACACTATTTTCACTGCCTGAGGCCGCTTCCATTTGAGTGAGTTGAATTTCTGTACTCTTAACACCAACACCCGGAACAATAGTAAAGCGGAACCTGTGGCTATTATTTAGATCATCCTTAAATTGAAGCCAGCCTGTTTCCAAAACCCCATTGGGAGCGTCTGTTCTGGTTGTTGGGACACCACTACGTGTAAGAATATTACGAAGGCGCGGCCAAACCTCTGCGGGTGGTTTGTTAATCGAAATCCAACGTTTGCCATCAAATGCTTGGATTTTTACTGACTCTTCGAACAGATTTTCCGAAGGTGGTTGTGGTCGAGGGACATTAAATGTTGTGGCTTGTGAACCTGCAATGGGAATGTCTGGAATGACATATAACTCACCAACAGCTGTATCATCCTTATCATCAGATACCTCCATTTCTGGTATCTCATCAGAGTACAGGTAATCATTACTACGGTTACGAATTTCTGTATTACTCGTACAACCAACAATAGAAAGTGCTATTGCTGTTGCTACGGTCATCGTCACCGCCAGTTTTATCTTCGCCATCATTCGACGTACTCCAGTCTTTACCGTACTGTTAGTTTTAATTAAAGCAGCTTCTAATTTAATAATTTGGCCTGTTTTAACGCAGCCCGCACATCATCATGGTAATGAGATGATAATTCAGTAAGGGGCAAACGTATGGCCTGCTGCATCAGCCCCATTTCGGCCACCGCCCACTTTACTGGTATGGGGTTAGACTCAACAAACAAGACTTCATGAACAGGCTCTAACTGTGCATTCACTTTTCGTGCAGCCTCAGCATCACCCGCCAAACCTAGGCGGCACATTTCTGACATCAACTGTGGAGCAACATTGGCAGTTACAGATATATCGCCATGACCACCCATTAGAATCAATTCCAAAGCCGTTCCATCATCACCCGAGTAAATAGCAAACCCTTCAGGACATGACTCGATCAGTTCACGACCTCTATCGAGATCACCTGTCGCATCTTTAATGCCGATAATATTAGGAATTTCAGCCAAACGGACTACTGTTTCCGACAGCATATCGCAAGCTGTTCGACCAGGAACGTTATAAAGAATCTGGGGGATGTCGACCGCTTCAGCAATAGTTTTATGATGTAAATAAAGCCCTTCCTGAGTGGGCTTATTATAGTAAGGAACTACCAGTAAGCATGCATCAGCACCTGCTTGTTGGGCTCTTCGAGTCCACTCAATCGCCTCACGGGTACAATTTGCTCCGGTTCCTGCAATGACAGGAACACGACCAGCAGCATCTTCTACAATAGCGGCTATGGTCGCCATATGTTCTTGAACATCAAGGGTCGGTGACTCACCTGTTGTACCCACAGCCACTATGGCATCAGTACCCTGCTCTATATGCCATTCCACTAATTGTTTGAGGCCATCCCAATCCACTTCGAGACTACCTGGAATCATTGGGGTTACCAAAGCAACAATACTGCCGGTGATCATCTAATGCCTCTTTTGCTTAACTCGTGTTAGGGATACTAATAGGATATGTTCAAATGCTATGAACTTGCCAAGGGCGTTATGGTACTGGCCCCTGTGAAGAGGCACAAGCATTCGGTGGGGTTTTCACCCGGCCTTTATCTTTGTTCTTTTACTCAGATCAGCTTTACCGCCCTTGACTGGTCTAGGGTTTTTTCGGATAAGGGCGTTCTTCTCCCTCTGGGCGTGTCTTAAAGCGACGGTGCACCCACATGTATTGGTCCGGCTGCTCTAAAATAAATGCCTCTACATGACGATTCACAGTTTCTGCATCTGCCACATCATCCCCCACAGGATAATTCTCCAATGGCGGATGAATAATAATACGGTAACCCTGATTATCAGGTAGCCGAACATGGGAAAATGGTAATACGGCTGCATTACCTATTTTTGCAAAACGTGCTGTTGCCGTCACCGATGCTGCAGTAACGCCAAAAAAGCTGGCAAAGACACTTTGCTTTCGACCGTAATCCTGATCCGGTGCATACCAAATTATCCTGCCCTGACGCAAAGCTTTGAACATACCCCGCACATCTTCGCGTGGATAAACAACGCCCACAGGATTCCTGGTACGCCGCCCCTTACTTTGCACATAATCATAAACAGCATTTTTATGTGGCCGATACATGCCATCAATAGAGTAACGCGCAGATAATGCTGAAGCACCAACTTCCAAGGTGGTGTAGTGAATTGCCATTAACAATGCACCACGCCCATCGAGGGCATCTATATGCTCCATACCCTCAATATGAGTATGCTTATTCAAACGTTCCGTGGACCACCACCAGGCCAAACCCACTTCAAAAAACGCAATGCCATAACTGATAAAGTTATCTCGAAGTAATTGCTTTCGTTCTGAATCTGTCATTTCCGGAAAACAGAGCTTCAAATTGACTTCTGCAATTTGGTAACGATATCCACCTAACTTATGCATCAATAAGCCAAGCTGCTTACCAAGCCACATCATAACGGGGTAAGGCAGCATAACTGACAGTCGCCAACATCCCATTCCCAACCAGGTTAGCCAGTAACGAGGGTGTAGGTATTTCCATTGGAATTGTTGATTATCGTTCATCAAACACCAACATTATCATTCACTCACTATCTTCATTTATCACAATTACAAATCATATCTTCCGGGCAAAATGGTAACCACCGTTAGGCGAGCTGCATTATAGGGGATTACACTTAAGAACCCGCATCATTTCTCCGATAAAACCCAATGCTCTTCTCCATAGGCCCAATGTCCATCTATTCGTTTGATAACATGCCCCTCCTGCTCCAGCTTCAACAAATGAGCCCAAAGGGACATTTTAGCCATACTAAATAATGTCCGATCCACATCCCTGTACACTTCTGGCAATAAGCTGCCCAAACTTGCCTCTCCTAACTTTTTCAGTTGCTCTAATACCAGTGCTTCTCGCCCTAAACGATGTTGA
>JAJFKD010000040.1 GCA_021773405.1 Porticoccus sp. | reverse complement strand
GGTCACTTTAGTTGCTCCTGAGCTTAAAACCAACAAGGTTTCTGAGCTTTACCAAGTCCCCTATAACATTGAAAAATTGCCCAAGCTAGACAAGAGTAAGTTGTCTGAGAAGTTGGTTTTGCCTGTAGCAAATGATTTCGTCCCCGAGAGCTTTGTCCTCAAGCATCCTGAGAAAAAGAGTGAACCTGGCATCCCAGGCTTGCTAATTGATAAGCCGGGGCATCGTTTATGGCACTACCCCGACGCTTATTATCAGGTGCCAAAAGCACAATTTAATGTAGCGATAAAAACACCGGTCATCATCAACGCAGAAAGTGCTGCTATGACAGACCTGTATTTAAAACTCGTTGATGAAAGGTTAAACGAGTCCAGTTATGCCGCAGCTCTTGCCGGCCTTGGTTATAGTGCCGGCAGGAGAGCAGATGGTGTGGGCTTTATTGTCAGTGGGTTTGCAGACAAATTGCCAGTGTTGACGAAGGCTGTTGTTGAGGGGTTACTGACGCCGCTAGAACCATCTGCCAAAACAGACGAATTAATTGATCGTTTGAGAAAAGAGCTCATCCGTAATTGGCGCAACGGTGCCAAGGACACGCCATATAAACAACTTTTGCGTGAAACAGGTGTGCTACTTCGTACAACAGCATGGCAGCCAGAGTCACTTGCGAGCGCCTTAGAAAAATTTGATCGAAAGCGCTTTGATAAATTTGTTGGAGAGTTATATCAGGGGGCGAGTCTTGAGATGCTTGCTAGTGGCAATGTACTTGAGTCGGAAGTAAAACAGCTAGCGGGTTTCATGGTAGAAAAATTTGTTGCCAAGACTCCAGCTGGTTGGGCTGAAAGGGGCGTTGTTCGGATTCCTGTTGGGCAAAAAGCTCAAACGCATTTATCTATTGATCATAAAGATTCGGCGATTCTGAGGTATTACCAGGGGCGAGATGATGGTCTTGATGAAACAGCAAAAGTTATGTTGATGAGGCAGTTGTTGCGCTCAGAGTTTTTTCATCAGCTTAGAACAGAACAGCAACTCGGTTATGTGGTCGCTGCTGTGGATCGTCAGATAGATCGAGTACCCGGTTTTGGTTTCTTGGTTCAGTCCCCTTCGGTGCCTGTTGAAAAGTTGGGGGTGGCTATTGATGAATTCCTTATGGCTTACGAGAAAAAGTTGGCAAGTATGCCTTCGGATGAATTTGAGCGGCACCGCCAAGCACTCTTGACTGGGTTGAAAGAAAAACCCAAAAGTTTATCTGAACAGTCTTCACGGTTCTGGGGTAGTGTCGATGTAAGAGATTATGATTTTAGTCGAAGAAAAAGCCTGATAGTCGCAGTTGAAGCTCTTTCCCAGAAAGAGATGCAGGCGATGTATCAATCTGTAGTTTTGGATCTTGGATATTCATTACAGGTAGATAGCACGGATGGCCAATTGTTGTCTGGAGATGAAATACGGTTGGGTCGTGGGCTTTATCAGCTTCCATCTAAAAATATGTAGTAAAACTATATTTTTTAAAGATTGAAAATATTTTTTATTTTTATAATAAAAACAAAAGGTTGGTAAAATTATTTGAGTGTATTTTAAAAGTTATCATTGCTGTTTAATATTCTAGTTTTGGTTGATATGTCTATTTTGTGTAGTTATACTACACAAAATAGACATAGGTTATACAGAAACTAAGAGCGGTTCGTTGTTACCCACAAAAACGAATTGGTGCTCTATACTTTCTTGTGTTCGTTAAATCTTTACTGAATGGTAAAAAGGTATTGCTCATGCATGAAGACGTGGACCCGATTGAAACTCAAGAGTGGCTTGAGTCACTGGATTCAGTTTTAAAGCACCAAGGTGAGGAGCGTACTGCCTTTTTACTACAACAGTTACTAGATCGCGCCAATTACACTGGCGTGCGCATGCCGCAAGCTATCACCACTCCCTACCGCAATACTATTCCTACCACACGTGAAAAGCGTATGCCCGGCGATTTATTTATGGAGCGTCGTATTCGCTCTATTATTCGCTGGAATGCTTTAGCCATGGTGATGAGGGCCAACAAAGACCCAGAAGAGGGGATTGGTGGCCATATTGCTTCATTTGCATCATCGGCCACACTTTATGATATCGGGTTTAATTATTTCTTTCGTGGTGATGAAGGCGAAAACCGTGGTGATCTAATTTATTTTCAGGGCCATAGCGCACCTGGCATTTATGCGCGTTCATTCCTAGAGCGACGTTTTGATGAAGAAGACCTGGATAACTACCGTCGGGAAGTTGATGGTAATGGTCTTTCTTCTTACCCACATCCTTGGCTTATGCCGGATTACTGGCAATTTCCTACTGTTTCTATGGGGTTGGGGCCATTGCAGGCAATTTACCAGGCGCATGTCATGCGCTACTTATCTGCTCGAGAGTTAGTCCCGCGTGGTGATCGCAAGGTTTGGGCATTCTTGGGTGATGGTGAATGTGATGAGCCGGAGACCTTGGGCGCAATATCTCTTGCAGGTCGGGAAAATTTAGAAAACCTAGTTTTTGTCGTGAACTGAAATTTACAGCGCCTGGATGGCCCTGTGCGTGGTAACGGAAAAATCATTCAAGAGCTTGAGGGTGTATTCCGTGGTGCGGGCTGGAATGTTATCAAAGTGGTTTGGGGCCGGTTGTGGGATCCCCTGCTAGCCAAAGACAAAAATGGTTTATTGCAAGACCGCATGG
>JAJFKD010000039.1 GCA_021773405.1 Porticoccus sp. | reverse complement strand
CCAAACCCAATTCATTTTTGACCTGAAATAAAAATCGGGTCTTTTTACCGTTGCTATCCATCAGCGTAAATTTTCGTTCCGGGTAAAAAATGGCCAAAGGGATGCCCGGAAAACCTGGACCCGTACCCACATCAATAATATTTTCCCCACTAACAAAAGGAATAATGCTCAGACTGTCCAACAAATGAAGGGATAACATTTTCTCAGGATCGCGGATCGCTGTGAGATTATAGGCCTTGTTCCATTTGTGAAGTAATTGCAGGTAATTCAACAGAAGCGTTATTTGCTCATCACTAAGGATTATCGATTGAGCTTCCACTCCTGACCTTAAGAGGTCTTCCAGTTTATTTGCCATATTTCTTTATCTGCGAAGACTCATAATCTGTAAAGCCTCAAGCAATCTTTTTGCTAGCCGCTGTTTTTTTCTTTAAGTAAATCAATAGCAACGATATAGCCGCGGGCGTAATACCTGGAATACGGGCAGCACGAGCCAAAGTTTCTGGCCTGGCATCAGTTAATTTTTGTTTCACTTCGTTCGAAAGACCCTTAACTACCTGATAATCAAAATTCTCAGGAATAGCGGTGTTTTCCTGGCGGCGCAGTTTATCGATCTCTTCCTGTTGGCGATCAATGTAGCCCGCATACTTGGCATCGATCTCCACTTGTTCGGCCACATCATCAGATAGTTGATCGCTGTGCTTCAACTCCGCTATGTCCGTGTAGCCCAACTCAGGGCGCTTCAATAACTCAAACAAACTGTACTCTCGACTGGGGGGAGAGCCTGTTTTCTCCCCAACCTGTTCTGCTTCAGTAGAGCCTGGTTGAACCCAAGTCGTTTTCAGGCGTTGCTGTTCTTGTTCAATGGCTTCACGCTTTTCACAGAAAGCGGCCCAACGGATATCATCTACCAACCCTAACTCTCGCCCTTTTTCTGTCAACCGAAGGTCTGCGTTATCCTGTCTCAGTAGCAAACGATACTCTGCTCGACTGGTAAACATACGGTAAGGTTCAATAGTGCCCATAGTAATCAAGTCATCAACAAGTACACCAATATACGCTTCATCCCGGCGTGGGCACCAAGCTTCTTTTTCTTGGGATTGAAGTGCCGCATTGGTTCCTGCCAGTAACCCTTGGGCCCCAGCTTCTTCATAACCGGTAGTACCGTTAATCTGACCAGCAAAGAAAAGACCTTCAACGGACTTTGTTTCTAATGAATATTTGAGATCCTGGGGGTTAAAGAAATCGTATTCGATGGCATAACCCGGTCGGGTAATATGCGCATTTTCAAAACCATTGATAGAACGCACTAATTCCATCTGAACATCAAAGGGCAAGCTGGTTGATATCCCATTGGGATAAAGTTCGTGGGTGGTTAACCCCTCAGGCTCAATAAAAATTTGGTGGCTATCTTTGTCAGCAAACCGAACCACCTTGTCCTCAATGGAAGGACAATACCTTGGTCCCACCCCTTCAATGACGCCAGTATACATGGGGGAGCGATCCATTCCCCCACGAATAATTTCATGGGTGCGCTCATTGGTATAGGTGATATAACAACAGGTTTGCTCAGGGTGCTCTGAAACATTTCCTAAAAATGACATAACCGGTTCTGGTTTATCGCCCCACTGTGGCTGAAGACCATCAAAATTGACACTGCGCGCATCAATACGTGGAGGTGTACCGGTTTTTAATCGGTCCACTCTCAAGGGTAGTTCCCTCAATCGATTAGCCAAACCAATGGAGGGTGGATCTCCTGCGCGACCGCCCGAGTGATTCTCTAAACCAATATGGATTTTCCCACCAAGGAAAGTACCGGCTGTTAGCACAACGGTTTTACCAATGAAACGTAATCCCATTTGGGTCACAACACCAACAACCCGGTCGCCCTCCATAATGAGGTCATCAACGGCTTGCTGAAAAATGGAGAGATTAGGTTGGTTTTCCAAAACCGTACGCACAGCAGCCTTGTATAGAACCCGATCAGCTTGAACACGAGTCGCTCGGACGGCTGGGCCTTTGCGAGAATTTAATACCCGAAATTGGATACCACCCAAATCGGAAGCATGGGCCATAGCACCGCCCAGTGCATCAATTTCTTTGACCAAATGACTTTTGCCAATACCCCCAATAGCCGGGTTACATGACATTTGACCCAATGTTTCTATGTTGTGAGTCAATAGCAGTGTGCGACAGCCCATGCGGGCAGCAGCCAAACAAGCCTCTGTGCCTGCATGTCCGCCACCAATAACGATGACATCAAAATTATCTGGGTAGTGCATACTTATCCGTCACTGTGTACTAAGCCAACCATAGGTTTTTATCTTTATGGTTTTAATTCAAGGGGCGCCATTATAAAGCAAAGCAACTAAAAATTGATTTTTTTACCTAAAACGGTTTTTACTCTTTTCTAAGTAATTTTTATATATACCTATATATATGTATGTATATAGATAAGTTTATAGTTGTAGTTATATATGGTGTTGGTGATTTCTGTGGGTATCCCATTTATTTCATTAAAAAACAAATAATTAAGTAGCATAAAACTCTATTGATAAATAGCTGTAGGCCTGGTGAAAACAGGGTTAAATACTGTGGAGAAAAGGGGTAGTTGCCCACAGGTTGAGATATTTGAGGCTTATCCACAAAATGATCCAGAGCTTTTTCATCCTATTTTACCCGGTATAATCCACAGGTTATGCAGGGGTGTGGATAAACTGTATTGGCTTGTGAATAAGTTTGTGAATAACCGGTGAGGTTTTCTATTTAACCAAAATTTCCCAAGAAGAGGCGATATAGTTGATTCTATCGTTGATATAGCGTTGCTTTTTCTTTAAAATCGCCCGCCCTTTAAAGGCATAAGTCAGTTAACGGAAGTTAGTCATGAAAAGAACATTTCAACCCAGCGTATTAAAACGTAAGCGCAGCCATGGTTTTCGTGCTCGTATGGCCACCAAAAACGGCCGTCTAGTGATCAAACGTCGCCGTGCTAAGGGCCGTAAACGCCTGGCAGCCTGATCACTCAGCCCTTCTTTAATATAGTTGTATCATTTATATAGTTATATAAAAGAGCTGCCCTTTATTGAAATACTCTACATATAACAATAAAAAGGTAGCAATAAAAAAGGGGGGAAGTTATCTCTCCCCTGGCTTTCGAGCATAAAGTGTTGAACACTAGGTTTTCAGTCCCTTCCTTTGAAAACCCTCTTTTGAAAAAAGAGTCTCGAACACAAGGCGCCCGAACCACAATATGTCCGAAGTAACCTTTGGTCGAAACAAACGTTTATTGACAGCCCGGGCTTACCAGGCTGTTTTTAGTGGTACCTGCTATAAGGTTGCCCACCCACACCTCTTACTGCTTGCCCGCCCCAACGATTTCTCACACCCAAGGCTAGGCGTAGTTGTGGCAAAAAAAAATATTCGACATGCTGTAGACCGTAATCGTGTAAAGCGTGTGGTTAGAAGTACTTTTCGTTTATCACAAAATCAGTTGGACTCCCTCGATATTGTGTTTCTGGCACGTCAGGGAATTGATGCTCTGTCACCTAGTGAACAAACAGCGTTGCTCAATAAGAGTTGGCAGCGGTTGTTGCGAAAACTAAAGGCAGACCAATGATGACCGGAATGATACGTAAGTGGTCCATTGCTACTTGCGTTAGTGTTGTTAGGGGGTATCAATTTTTAATTAGCCCCCTTTTAGGTAACAACTGTCGGTTTTATCCCAGTTGTTCCTGTTACGCTTTAGAGTCTATTGAAAATCATGGTGTCATAAAGGGGGGTTATCTTAGCCTCCGCCGCCTTATAAAATGTCACCCTTTTCATGCCGGTGGTTACGACCCGGTCCCCCAACCCGATACAAAAACTGAGTAGAAATAGATATGGATTGGCAACGCTCACTACTTATTAGTGCCATGTTGGTTGTGATTTATATGTTGTTCCTGGAATGGAGTACCTTTCAGGAAGAGCATGCACCAGTTGTGGATAGCTCCACAGTAGAAGAAATAGTAACGCCCGAATTACCAGAGCCAACCATTGATAGCGTACCTGCAAATAATGTGAGTGAGCTGCCAACAGCTATCGAAGAAGGTGTTGAGCAAGTTAAGCAGATGCCCAAGGCTACTAATACTCGTTTAGTGAAGGTTTCTACAGATGTTTTAACCGTTCTTATTGATACCCACGGAGGTGACATTGTTCGGGTTGAGCTGCCAAAGCATCTAACCAAACTAGATGAAGACGCCAGTTCCTTTATTTTGCTCAACAGAACATCTTCTACTACTTATATTGCTCAAAGTGGTTTGGTGGGTACAAATGGTACAGATACCAATGCGGGTCGCCCCCTGTTTTCTACTAGTGCAGACGAGTATAGGTTGGAAGATGGCCAAGATTCTGTACAGGTTAATCTGACCCTACAACAAGGCGATGTATTAATAACTAAACAGTTTTCCTTTAAACGTAGTGATTACCTGATAGATCTGGCGTATTTGGTTGAGAATAAAAGCAGCGATACTTGGAAGGCTGGTTTGTTTGGACAAATCAAGCGCGATAGCCACAACCCAACAGTGACCAATGCGATGGGTATGCAACCATTTCTTGGGGCAGCACTAACGACAACGGATGAAAATTACAAAAAGCTAGATTTTGATGATATTGCCGATGAGTCGCTAAAAGATAAAATAACTGGTGGCTGGATCGCCATGGTTCAGCATTATTTCGTGAGCGCATGGGTACCTGATCAGAACACCATGAATAGCTTTAATGTGAAAAAGTTAGGTAGCCAGGACCTTTATACATTAGGTTTTACATCACCTCAGGTTTCTGTTGGCCCCGGGGAAAAAGGTGAATTAAAAGCAGCGTTCTATGCTGGGCCTAAAGATCAATATCGCTTGGAACAAATATCCCCTTATCTTGATTTAACACTCGATTATGGTTGGCTTTGGTGGATTGCCAAGCCGTTATTTTGGGTGTTGTACCAGCTCCATGAATTTTTGGGTAACTGGGGTTGGTCTATTATTTTGCTGACGGTGATGATTAAAGCTGCTTTCTATAGGCTTTCAGCCACAAGTTATCGCTCCATGGCAAATATGCGAAAGCTGCAACCAGAAATGGCTCGTTTAAAAGAACTGTATGGCGATGATCGCCAGAAAATGTCCCAGGAGACCATGAGCCTTTACAAGAAGGAGAAGGTCAACCCCATGGGGGGGTGTTTGCCCATATTGGTTCAGATGCCAGTTTTCATTGCACTGTACTGGGTGTTGATGGAAAGTGTTGAACTGCGTCACTCCCCTTGGATAATGTGGATCAATGACCTATCGGTGAAAGACCCTTATTTTGTATTGCCATTGATAATGGGCGTTAGTATGTTTGTTCAGCAAAAGTTGAACCCAACGCCTCCTGATCCCATGCAGGCTAAAATCATGCAGATGATGCCAATTGCATTTACCTTCTTCTTTATGTTCTTCCCTGCCGGGTTAGTACTTTACTGGACAGTGAACAATGGACTTTCAATTGTCCAGCAATGGCTGATCACACGAAAAATTGAAGGCGAAGCTGCTAAAAAATAGAGTAAATATTAGTCTACGTAAAAGGCCTCACTTTTTAGGAGGCCTTTTTTGTTTGAGCATTTATTGTAGCCCCCTATTATTTTTTGGTCGAACTGCATTGTTGTTGTATTAGTTGCGGTATGATTTCTTCAAAGTGGTTTAACCAAGATTAAGAGCCCTAAATGTTATCGCCCTCGGATCACGACACCATAGCTGCCATCGCGACCCCGCCAGGTCGTGGAGGTGTTGGTATTGTCCGTTTATCCGGTAGCAACCTAGAACCTTTTATTGCTGGGTTGGTAAATAAAGGTTTGCCACCAAGAGAAGCTGTTTACACAGGTTTTCTTGATGCAGATGGCGGTATTATCGATCAGGGCTTGGCCATTTTTTTTCCAGCACCCCACTCGTTTACGGGAGAGTTTGTTCTTGAGCTTCAAGGCCATGGCGGCCCTATTATTATGGATGCCCTATTAAAGCGTTGTTTGGCGTTGGGTGCTCGCTTAGCAAGGCCTGGTGAGTTTTCAGAGCGTGCATTTTTAAATGACAAAATTGATCTTACTCAGGCTGAGGCTATATCTGATTTGATTGATGCGTCTTCTGAGCAGGCAGCCCGTTGTGCAATTCGTTCATTGCAAGGAGAGTTTTCGCGGCATATACATGATCTGGTTGAAGCGCTGACGGTCTTGCGTATCTATGTAGAGGCAGCCATTGATTTCCCTGAAGAAGAAATCGATTTTCTAGCTGATGGTAAAGTATCAAACAATCTCAAACAGTTGGTTGAACAGCTGAATGTGACCATTGCGCAAGCTCACCAAGGCACATTGATGAGTGAGGGGATGAGCGTTGTGATTGCGGGGAAGCCGAATGCTGGAAAATCTAGTTTGTTGAATGCACTTTCTGGTAAAGAAAGTGCCATTGTCACCCATATTGAGGGGACAACAAGGGATGTGCTGCGCGAACAAATACACATTGATGGTATGCCACTCCATGTTATTGATACAGCTGGTTTAAGAGAAACCGGGGATACGGTTGAACAAGAGGGTATAAGGCGTGCATGGAAAGAAATTGATCGTGCTGACCGTGTCTTGTTTGTTGTTGATAGTAGCAGTAATTACTCATTGGATCCGGTCAGTAATTGGCCAGAGTATTTTGAGCGTTACCCAAATAGGGGCAATATAAGCTTTGTTCTTAATAAGGGCGATTTATCTGGATTGCCTATTGGTGAGTTACCCAAACAATTAGAGCAGGAGCAGGCGACACTTGTTGTTTCCGCAAAACAGGGGTTGGGAATTGACGCTCTAAAAGAGCATTTGAAAAAATGTATGGGTTACACCGGGACCACGGAAGGAAGTTTCATTGCAAGGCGGAGACACATGGAAGCATTGAATCAGGCCCAATCATTTCTCTTGGCTGGTTTTAATCAATTGAGTGAGGCGGGGGCAGGAGAATTATTAGCAGAAGATCTGCGCCAAGCTCAGCATAGCTTATCTGAAATAACCGGTGAGTTTTCCAGCGATGATTTATTGGGTCGAATTTTTGGCAGCTTTTGTATCGGAAAGTAACTAGCGTATGCGAGAGCAACTCTTGTGTTGAAAGTTATAGAAAGTGATTCTCTTAAGGGTTGGCCTATAAGGTGACCCTGCTTTTTATTCTGGTCATAAAAGAGATCCCATGCTTCTTATCATTAGACCATTTTGATCATAGACAACAAATCCCCTGCAAGCCCACAAAATACTCACAGGTTATCCACAGATAATGGTTAAAAAATAGCCATATAGACCTTCGAATACTGTGTAAAACTACAGCTTTCCTTTTATTTATAACTATATGATTTTATTGTATTTTTGTAAAAACTAGTAAAAAAATATTTTTTTCAAAAGGTGTGGATAACTCGTTATTTTATAGCTAGACTAAGTGGCTCAATAATAAAGCCACCTGCAAAGTTTTTTCGTTTGATTTCTCTGGCGAAAAACACTTCAGACAGGGGCGTATAACAGAAAGGGGAACAACTTGGCTCAAGCTTTATGGGAACAGTGTTTGGGTTACCTGCAGGAAGAGTTACCAGCTCAGCAGTTTAATACCTGGATAAGGCCACTCCAGTTAGACATCAGTGAAGATGAATCACTCGAACCAACAAATAACATAAGGCTATTAGCCCCTAACCGTTTTGTAAAAGATTGGGTTTCAGACAAATTCCTAGAGCGCATAACTGAAATATTCCAACAACTTCGTGGAGATCGTTGCGGGGTTGTAGTGGAATCAGGTTCAGGCTTAATCAATAGTCCGGTAGTTAGTGCAACTACAAATAACCCACAATCGCATAACCAGAATTCAGCCCTTGTAGAAAACACTAATAAGGCCACTAAAAATATAGCGACATTAAACCCTGCAGTCGTTAAAGCGCCAATAACACAACCAACCACTCATATTCAGGTCCAATCAGATAATAGAAAACATTCTAGTGTCGAAGGAGGCTTGAACCACCAAAGTAACATTAACCAAACATTCACCTTTGGCTCTTTTGTTGAAGGTAAATCTAACCAACTGGCATTAGCGGCTTCGCGGCAAGTAGCAGAAAATCCCGGTGGCTCCTATAACCCGCTATTTATTTATGGGGGCGTTGGTTTAGGTAAAACACACCTAATGCATGCGGTGGGAAATGCATTGAGAGACCAAAAGCCCAATGCAAAAATAATCTATTTGCATTCTGAGCGATTTGTTGCCGATATGGTTAAGGCGCTACAGCTAAATGCCATTAATGATTTCAAGCGATTTTATCGTTCAGTAGATGCGCTTTTAATTGATGATATTCAATTTTTTGCAGGAAAAGAGCGTTCCCAGGAAGAATTTTTCCACACCTTTAATGCCCTGCTTGAAGGTGGCCAGCAAATGATATTAACTTGTGATCGTTACCCTAAAGAAATAGATGGCTTAGAAGAACGTTTAAAATCTCGATTTGGGTGGGGCTTGACGGTTGCTGTAGAGCCCCCAGAACTGGAAACAAGAGTTGCAATTTTGATTAAAAAGGCACAGCAAGCAAAGGTAAACTTGCCTAATGATGCTGCGTTTTTTATCGCTCAAAGAATCAGATCTAATGTGAGAGAGCTAGAAGGGGCACTGAAAAGGGTCATAGCAAGTGCTCACTTCACAGGGAGCCCGATTAACATTGAGCTGATTAGAGAATCTCTAAAGGATTTATTGGCGCTCCAAGACAAACTGGTCACTATCGATAATATTCAAAGGGTGGTATCCGAGTACTATAAGGTTAAAATGTCTGAGTTGCTTTCAAAGCGTAGAACTCGTTCCGTAGCAAGGCCGAGGCAAGTTGCTATGGCCTTGGCAAAAGAGCTGACTAATCATAGCCTGCCTGAAATAGGTGAAGCATTTGGTGGTCGAGACCACACGACTGTTTTGCATGCTTGTAGAAAGGTGAAAGAACTACAGGAAACAAGTCGGGATATGAGTGAAGACGTAAAACATCTTTTACGTGCATTAACTACCTGATTATTGGCAGCTATTGGATTATTATAAGAAGGTTTTGTAACCAGCCCTCCCCTTATCGAACTATTTGGAATGGAAGAAACTAACCGATGAAATTCACCGTATCTAGAGAAGATTTTCTAAAGCCGTTGCAATTGGTTGTAGGTGTCGTTGAGCGCCGCCAAACCTTGCCGATCTTATCTAATGTATTAATTCAATTGGTTGATGGTCGTCTCTCTTTAACCGGTACTGACCTGGAAGTTGAAATTGTTGGCCACCTAAGTTTGGACGCAGTTGCTGAAAGCGGAGAGATCACAGTACCTGCACGTAAATTGATGGATATATGCCGGTCACTTCCTGATGGTGCTGATATTACCTTCTCTGAAGAGGGTGGCCGGGCTCTGGTAACGAGTGGCCGTAGCCGATTCACACTCTCTGCTCTTCCTGCCAATGAATTTCCCAGTGTGGATGATGGTCCAGGAAAGCGCGAATTTGCCATTGATCAGCTAGAGCTAAAGCAATTGATTGCGCATACTTCATTTGCTATGGCTCAACAGGATGTCCGCTATTATCTTAACGGTATGTTGCTAGAAGTTGGAGATAATCGTGTTCGCGTTGTTGCTACGGACGGCCACAGGTTGGCAATGATGGATGTACCCGTGCCAAGTTTGGACGGAGAGCTAACCCAGGCAATTCTGCCCAGAAAAGGTGTTATTGAATTGTCCCGCCTGCTTGCTGATGAAGGCAATGTAACGGTTGTATTGGGCAATAATCATATTCGTGTTTCAACAGATGAGTTTCGTTTCACATCAAAGCTGGTGGATGGTGCCTACCCTGATTACGACAGGGTTTTGCCAAAAGGCGGCGATAAACAAATGATAGGTAATCGTGAAGAACTTCGAAACGCCTTTAGTCGAACAGCTATTCTTTCTAATGAAAAATATCGTGGAGTTCGACTGTTGTTATCAAAAGGTTTGTTAACGTTGGTGGCAAACAACCCAGAACAGGAAGAAGCTCAGGAAGATGTCACGGTTAATTACACATCTGAAGACTTAGAAGTAGGGTTCAATGTGAGTTATGTGATTGATGTGCTTAATGTGTTGTCTGGCGGTGAGGCCCGATTTACCCTTTCTGATGCCAATAGCAGTGCGTTGATAGAAGACCCTGCAAATGAAAACGCTGTCTATGTTGTTATGCCCATGCGGCTTTGATAAGTAGCCTCGATAAGATTTTCTGACAATCTTTTCTCTTTAATGATGTATTTAAAAAAGCTGGATGTTCATGGGTTGAGAAATCTAAAGGGCATCCAGCTTTTGCTTTCCCCTGGGGCTAACCTCTTTTATGGTCAAAATGGCAGTGGAAAAACTAGCTTGCTTGAGGCCATACATCTTCTTGGACGTGGGCGTTCTTTCCGAACTCGCACCTTAAACCCTGTTATAAATCAGGAAGAAGGCAGTTGTACGGTTTTTGGCTTACTTGAAAAAGAAAGCATCACTCTGCCGATAGGTGTTAGTCGCTCCAGGCAAGGAGATTTCCAATTTAGAGTAAATAGCCAAAGCATTAATAATGCATCTACTCTTGCCGAGACTATGCCTTTACTGGTTTTAGATTCTGAAAGTTTCCATCTTCTTGATGGGGGCCCAAAGTATAGGCGGCAATATATAGATTGGGGTGTGTTCCACGTGGAACATCAATACAGGACTGTATGGCAAAGTTTTAGGCGGGCTTTGAAACAACGCAATTCTTTGCTCCGACATGATAGAATAGACGATGCGGAAATGTCTGTTTGGGATCAGGAGTTTGTGGGCCTTGCAGAACAAGTTAATAATTTTCGTGAAGCATATTTGCAAGAATTAATACCTAAAATTCAATGGGTTATGTCAGAGCTCTCTTCTATGGAGGGGCTTGAATTCAAGCATTATGCTGGTTGGGACAAAACAAAATCGCTAGCTGATATTTTGGTGTCCGATAGACCGCGGGATGTGTTAGCGAAGGTGACAGGGCATGGCCCTCACCGAGCAGACTTGCGAGTAAGATTTAATAAGCAATCTGCAAATGATGTGTTGTCTCGGGGGCAAACAAAAATTCTTGTTACCGCTATGCAAATAGCTCAGGGTTTTTTGTTTCATGAGCGCACAGGTTGTCAGTGCCTTTACTTGCTTGATGACCTTCCATCGGAGTTGGATTTGCAACACCGGGAAAAAGTAGGTGAATTGTTGTATCGCCTGGGTGCACAGACATTTATTACTGGGGTTATCCCTGAAGATGTTGTCTCTACCTGGCCGAAGGAAGGAAAGCAGAAAAGCATGTTCCACGTGGAACATGGGGGTATTACACCAGTAGAGTGTTAATACTTAAACCAAGAAATTTAGGTTTCTCGTATGAGTGAAGAACAGAACTACGATTCGTCCAGTATTAAGGTATTAAAAGGCCTTGATGCCGTTAGAAAGCGCCCAGGTATGTACATTGGTGACACTGATGATGGCACAGGCTTGCACCATATGGTGTTTGAAATCGTTGATAATTCTATTGATGAAGCTCTGGCGGGTCACTGTTCTGAAATACGGGTCACTATTCATCCCAATGAGTCAGTTTCTGTTTCTGATAATGGTCGAGGCATTCCAACAGAAATACATGAAGAAGGTGTGTCTGCGGCAGAAGTCATCATGACAGTCCTTCATGCTGGCGGAAAGTTTGATGAAAACAGCTACAAAGTTTCTGGTGGTCTTCATGGTGTGGGTGTTTCGGTTGTTAATGCACTCTCCAAGGAGTTAAACCTAACCATTAATCGTGAAGGTAAGGTTTATAAGCAGAAGTATGAACATGGTGTTCCTCAGGCACCGTTAGGTGTAGTTGGCGATACGACAGAGTCTGGAACAATCGTACATTTTGTTCCATCAGAGGAAACCTTTAGTAATATTAATTTCCACTACGATATTTTGGCAAAAAGACTGCGTGAGTTGTCATTTTTGAATTCTGGTGTCGGTATAGTTTTAAAAGATGAGCGAAGTGGGAAAGAAGAGATTTTCCGCTATGAAGGTGGTCTTAGAGCCTTTGTTGAATACTTAAACACCAATAAAACGACTGTAAACCAAATTATGCACTTTGATGTACAACATGAAGACGGTGTTGGTGTTGAAGTGGCTCTACAGTGGAACGATAGTTATCAAGAAAATATCTTTTGCTATACCAATAATATCCCCCAGCGCGATGGTGGCACACACTTGGCTGGCTTTAGGTCAGCGCTGACGCGGGGTTTGAATACGTATATTGAGAAGGAAGGTTTAGGTAAAAACAATAAGGTAAGCACCACGGGTGATGATGCCAGAGAGGGTTTAACGGCTATTGTCTCGGTGAAAGTACCTGACCCCAAGTTTTCTTCTCAAACCAAAGATAAACTGGTTAGTTCGGAAGTAAAAACGGCTGTTGAGCAGGAAATGGGGAGTAATTTTACCGATTATCTCCTTGAAAACCCCCAGGATGCTAAAAGTGTCGTTACCAAGATGGTCGATGCTGCAAGGGCTAGAGAAGCAGCACGTAAAGCACGTGAAATGACCCGAAGAAAAGGTGCACTCGATATAGCAGGGCTTCCTGGAAAGCTCGCAGATTGTCAGGAGAAAGACCCAGCATTGTCAGAACTTTATCTGGTGGAGGGTGATTCTGCAGGGGGCTCAGCCAAGCAGGGCCGTGATCGCCGTACTCAGGCGATATTGCCACTTAAGGGCAAGATTCTTAATGTGGAAAAAGCACGGTTTGACAAAATGTTATCGAGCGCTGAAGTGGGTACTCTGATTACAGCGTTAGGTTGCGGTATTGGTAAGGAAGAGTTTAATCCGGAAAAACTCCGTTACCACACGATTTTGATCATGACGGATGCGGATGTAGATGGATCACATATTCGCACCCTCTTACTAACGTTCTTTTTTAGGCAGATGAGAGAATTGGTTGAGCGAGGTAATATTTATATTGCACAGCCACCACTCTACAAAATTAGTAAAGGCAAACAAGAGCAATATCTTAAGGATGATCAAGCACTTACAGAGTTTTTAACTCAGTCAGCACTGGATACTGCGACTCTTCACGTTAATCCGGATGCGCCAGGAATTGGTGGTAGCGCATTAGAAACACTGGTGAAAGATTATCGTCGCGTAATGAGCATTATTGATCGAATGGCGCGACTTTATCCTGAAAACGTTTTACAAAAAATGGTCTTTTTACCAGCTCTTGAGCCTACAGACCTTATAGATCAATCTCATATGGAGAGCTGGTGCCAACAATTGGCGGTATCACTTGAGCAGGAAAATATTGCTGGAAGTCATCGTTATCAGGTAGTGACAGAAGAAGATTCTCAGCATGGGGCTTTT
>JAJFKD010000038.1 GCA_021773405.1 Porticoccus sp. | reverse complement strand
GCCTATAAGCGCTTGCCTGAAAATTTGGTGTTAGCCGGAAAAACAGGCACAACCAATGATCAGCGCGATAGTTGGTTTGCCGGATTTAGTGGTAATTATTTGAGTGTGGTCTGGATGGGCCGGGATGATAATGGTAAAACACCGCTTACTGGTGGCACTGGTGCTTTGCGGCTTTGGATAGATGTGATGGCGGAGTTGGAGACTCGCTCAGTAGTTTTTCGTCAGCCAGATGGTATCAAGTATCATTGGGTAGAAACAGAGACGGGCTTGTTGAGCCAGAAGGGTTGTGCGGGTGCCCGTTACTTGCCGTTTGTTGTAGGTAGCGAGCCGAAGGGTAAGAGTCGATGTTCGCCTGCCAGTATTGAGAATGTAGTGGATTGGTTGAAAGATGTTTTGGGTTGGTAATTGAATGCTGGCTGGATTGAAAGAGCTAAAATTGAAGAGGCAAAAAGGGCAGTAGATGTTTAATTTTAAAGGTTTGTGGTGTGTATTAGCCGTTGCTTTGTTGGCGACGGGTTGCACCCCAATTATGGTGCCGGTTGGTGACTCTAAGCCCCAAGTGCCCAGCTATCCTTCAGGGCCTTACCCTTCTTCAACACCAACAGATCAGCCATCATCACCATATCCACCTTCAAGCCAGCCAGCTGAGCCTGAACAAAAAGGGGATGTGATTGTTCCAACGAGCCCGTCTCAGCAGCAAGTGTCCAATGGTGCGGTAGAAAAATTATTGAAGGATGCTTGGCGGTATAATCGTGCCGGGGAGTATGACCGTTCTAATACGGTTGCAGAGAGGGCTATGAGAATTAACCATACAGAGCCAGAAATTTATCTGGTGATGGCATCTAATTACTTTGCTTCAGCGCAGTTACATTTAGCAGAACAGTTAGCATCCCAAGGGTTGCCCTTGGCTAATGGGAATTACTCTGTTAAAAAGAGTTTGCAGCAACTTTTGGTGGATATCCGTAGTAATTATTAAGTAAGTTAATATTCTAGTGAGTTGATATTCGTAGTAAAGTCCCCTAAGAATATAGAGTAACTCCAAAATATCGAGCACCTTAATCATAAGAATAGAAGAAGATTAATAAATAGCGGGCTGTTCAAAAAGCAGCCGAATAAAAATATTTTTTGTGGCAGCACATACTTTTTTGTGGATTTTTATAGGGATGAGCACTTTTTGTTCCCAAGAATGTGCATTTCCTTCATGATTAAATTGTCACGACTTAGAAAGATAATATAAGCTGTAATAATGAGCGATAACCAATCCTTTAGTAACTGGCAAGAACTAACCGGCAAGGCGCTGGAGTCAGTTGGTGAGTTATTCGATGAGGCGTCCAGATCTTTATGTAAAGACTTCCTGTTCTTTACCCACGATAAGCTCAGTGAATATTCAGAGCGACCTTCCGAAGGCAATAAAAAAGGCTTTGAATTTCTTCATGCACAATCCCGTCTCAGCCATAAAAATAATGAGATTACCCGGATCTTTCTACGGGAGCTTAGGGTTTATTTTGAAGGCTTGTCCAAGCATGATTTTAGCTCCAGGGATAATCTTGATTCAGGTGATGGCTCCCATCTTAGTCTTGTTAATCAAGATGAATTTGACGAAAACATTGCACTCGTAGCGGCACGACAACGAGCTGAAGGTGATTTTAACGAGCAGTTATGGATGTTGAGCCAGCGGATATCGCTTATCACTGGCGGGCAGAAAATCCAGGAAAGTGAATTGCCCATGTCGCCTGGTTCCTACTGTAGCGCCATCAAACGTGCAATGGTGGTTGCCGATATCCAATTGACCGCAAAATTAGTTGTTTACAAGTTGTTTGAACGAAAAGTCATCTCCCAACTTGGTCATGTCTACGATGAAATGAATAATGTGCTGTCAGGTATGGGTATTCTTCCTAACTTGCAGTACAAAGTTAAAAAGGCTGAGGGGGCCGATAGTGGAACCCAGGCTTCTGACACAGAAGAAGCAGGATATGATCAACCAGCTCCTGTTGCTGGGCGACGTGCCTCAGATCAGATTGCTGGAAGAAGGGCATCGGATCAAACAGCTCCACCAGCGGGGGGCTTTGTTCCTCCGCCGTCGCCAGGCCTCCCTGTTGGGGATTATCAGCGTCAATTGGTAGAAAATATCCACCTGCTTCAAGATCGCTTGGCAACCCAGGCTACAGGTGGTCCCTCTGGTGCAGCAGTTTCAGCTGCATCTGCTACGGTAGTTCCATTACAGCCAATTTATAGCAGTGCTCAATTAATGCAGGCTGCTGGCCAGGTTCAACAATCAGATCAAGCAGTCGTTGCTGATGGGTTGTTGGCGACAAGTAATATTCAGCCATTGGATATTGCTCAGGCACGCCAGCGACTAGTGGCTCAATTGCAAGAGGTCACGGGCTCAGAAGACTCGCCCGACCTCAGTGCTGACCACATGCGCACTATTGAATTAGTAGGGCTGCTATTTGAATACATTTTAAATGATCAACAAGTCCCTGACTCAGTTAAGACGGTTCTAAGCTTCTTACATACCCCATTCCTGAAGCTGGCATTTTCTGAGGTCGATTTTTTCAGTCACCACGAGCATCCAGCACGTTTGCTGTTAAATTCTTTGGCAGATGCTGGTGCCAAATGGGTGGGTAATGATGATTCAAGCCAATTTAATATGCTTGATCAGATTCGCAAGACTGTTCGTGAAGTGCTGGACGAATATGAAGTAGATTCGAAACTGTTTGCTGGCTTGCTGTTGGAATTTAATGGTTTTGTTCAGAAAATCGAACTACGGGTCCAGCTGCTCGAGAAGCGTGCGACGGAAAAAGCCCGTGGTGAAGATCGCCTCAGAGAAGTTAAGCAGCGGATTAATAAAGAAATCCATGAACGCATTGCCGAGAAAGATATTCCTACGGCTATTTTGTTGTTTTTGTTGCAGCCGTGGTCTGACTATATGGCCTTTGTATTACTGCGTTATGGGGATGAATCTGAATCCTGGGACAATGCATTAACCCTGGTAGACAATATGTTGTGGGGGTTAGAGCTAACGGATTCCGATAGTGAACGACTGCGGTGGAAGAAGCATTACCCCTGGATGCAGGGTGTTATTCAAAAAGGTTTTGACCTCATTGGTTATGACACAGGTAAAGCCGTTAAATTAAAACGCTCAATAGATCGCCTATATAAATTACGTGAGAAAAACGTTGAGCCGGAGCTTGCTGCAGAGGAAGTGCGGGATAAGCTGGTTAAGTTGTCAGAAGAAAAAGCTGGTGAGAAAGTCTGCGTTGACAGCATGGGCGAGAAAGAATTAGAAATTTTAGAAAAGCTCAAGATGATGGAGTTTGGCACCTGGTTTGAGCATCGAGATGGTCGCCGTGAAAAAGTGGCTTGGTTTAACTCCAAAACCCTGCATTTTCTGTTTGTAGATCAGGCGGGCAAACGATCGGGCATGAAAACGGGTGAAGAGTTGGTCCATGCCATGGTTGCCGGGGATATGACGATGATTGCCGGCAGCATCAAGCCTTTGGTGGAAAGAACCATGGAATCGATATTTTCTGACTTAAATGCCAAAGTTCAGGAGCAGTCTGAGGAGGGATCTCCAGATGTCCACTAGAAAAAAACATCAGCGTCGTTTGACCCGATATTACGTTGATGTACAAATTGATGTGCTAAACCAGATGACTGGCGAAGTCATCGGCTCCATTGTCGATATTCATACCGAAGGCCTCATGCTTGTGGGCATGGTTGAGGTTGATTGTGTTTATATGATCAGGTTGGTGCCCCAGGAGCAGGCGCAAAAAGTGGGTGATATTGAATTAGGTATTGATTGCCTGTGGACTAGCAGTCTTGAGCAGGGTGAAAGTTGCTGGGCGGGTTGTCGTATTATTGATGCTTCAGAAGATGCATTGGCTAAAATTGAACGTTTGATCAATGAATTTGGTAAGCCTCGTCCAGACTAGCGTTTTATTTACATTTTTTTTCTTTAAGTTTTCGAAACTTAACCCCTAGAAACTTAACTCCTAGAAACAAGTACCAACTTAAAACTCTTGTTCTCTGCTATTTTCTCTATGTTCGCCAGTTTGGTGTGTTTTTCTGCACAGCCTTCTATGGGCACAAAACGGTTGGCAACAAATAATGCTTTACCACCTGGGTTCAAATGCTCGTAACTGCTGGTAACAAACTGTTGTGTGAGTTGGCTGTCTGTTCCAAAGCCAGAGTGAAACGGAGGGTTGCAGAGAACAGCATCAAACCTTTGTTTGATATTCTGCGCACAATTATCAGCAATCACTTCGCCATCAATATCAAAGGCTAAAAAGTTTTTTGAGCAAGCAGCAATCGCTGCTGCATTGTTGTCTGTCGCAATGAATTTTGCATCGATATATGTGCTGGCCACCAGCGATAGGTAACCATAACCACAACCAAGATCGAGTATAGATTTAGGGCTGTTTTGAAAATGTTGGAAAAAATCAGGCAGGTGATCAGCTAGAAAGGCGCTGCCTTGATCAGTTTTATTCCAGCCAAATAATCCTGGTTTACTTAGTACGGGGTTATTGTCGATCTCTAAACAACTCCTGAGTTTGGGGTAGTTTCCATCATC